>CP079700.1 GCA_021383565.1 Levilactobacillus brevis
CTCCTGACCATATGCAAAAAAAACAGTGATTAGCTGAACTTTTCGATAAATCTATTAAAAGTTTCCGTAGTCCCATTTGCAATTAGTACAACTAAAGCTTCATAGCTAATTTATCAAATTCTTGTATATCAATACCCGTTGCTCCAATTAAATCAAGAATAATCTCCTTTGCTAAGTCTTTACTATAGGAATTTAATTGTTCTGTGAAATCTGGCTCTTCACTTTCATACAGGCCATTGAGCAGTGGAATAATGTAACTATAGATATACACTATTAGTGGATATTCGGTAGATTGCAAATTTAATCCGAATTTTTGGACAAATTTGTCAGCATAACCTGATACGGTGTTTGCCAGTCGAGTATTTTAAGCGGTCGCTGGTTAATTTGGAGTAACGTCGTCGTTAAATCTTGAGCACTAATGTGCTCAAAACGAGTCCCTTTAGGATAAAAATAACGTAAATTCCGATTAAAGCGTTCATTACTACCACGTTCAGCTGGCGTATAAGCATGGCAGTAATAGGTCTTAATACCATATTGTGATTCAAGTGATACTAGCCCACTAAACTCAGTGCCACGGTCCACAGTAAAGCTGTGCACCGGACCATTAAAAGTGGTTAGGAACTTAGTTAGTGCTTCATTAACAGTCGCTGTCGTCCGATCTTTTAACCGGTATGCCCAAAGGAACCGTGATTTGCGATCGATTAAAGTTAATAAAACTGCCTTACTATGCCCACGAGGACCAACGACTGTATCTAGTTCAAAATCGCCGATGCGATTACGTTGATTAATCATCATGGGACGCTGTTCAATTGATCGCCCCAAAGATTGATTATATTTGGATCGTTGGTCAACGTTACGCCGTTGGCGTACGCCATGTTCAGGTAGATCATTCAAGGAGAAATCAATTCTCCCCTGATTTAGCCAATTATAAATAGATTTAGTAGCTAGTTTAAATTCGTGAGCAATCATTCCTGGTGACCAGCTTAGACGTAAATGGTTGAGAATTTTTTGCTTTAACTCATCGCTCAGCTTAGTTTTCCGACCACATCGTGATCGCTTGTATTCGGCATCTGTTTGTGCTAATTCAGCCTGATAAGGTTGACATCGAGATAATTCATAAGAAATTGTTGACGGTGATCGGTTCAGCCGAACGCCCATTTGGATATTGGACAGCCCTAGTTCACAAAAGGTTTCGATTTTAATTCGTTCGGAATAGGTTATACTAGACAAAAGATCAGCTCCTAAAAGATGGGTTTGTGGTAAACACCATTTTAAAGGAAGCTGATCTTTTTTGTCCGAACAGCGTTCGGATTAATTTTACAATCTACCAAATTATGAAGCCTAAACGCTAATCTGTTCGCGTATAATAAACTAGTGAGTAATTTAAAGGTGGGGGAAGGAATGTTTTTATGTTGGAACTGTCATTTGAAAAAGAAGTTGTTAAAACCTTAACGACCGGAAGTAATCAATGGGTGGAACGAAAAGACCTGTATGGTGCGACGCCGGATCAATTATGGGCTAATTTTCGCGATAAATTAAATAACAATAACTATGCTAAATTGCAGGGACACCCTTTAACTGATACCGAATTTAATCAGGTTAAACGGGCGATTGAGGTCCGGACACCTTACGAAGCAGCTAAGTTACTAGCCGCCGAAAATGGCATTGGCAAAGTTGAAGTTGAACGTGATGATGCTAAGCTGGGCACGGTGACGCTCGAGTTGTTTTGGAAAGCGGACGTTGCTGGCGGTAAATCTAGTTATGAAGTGGTGCGACAAGCAGTGCGACCACGGTTAGCTGGTACTCAAGATGTCGATCCTGATCGCCGTTTTGACGTAACCCTATTGATTAATGGGTTACCCTTAATTCAATTGGAACTAAAAAAAGCCACGGTCGAACTTAACCAGGCTTTTAATCAAATTGAAAAATACGCGCAGGAAGGTAAATATACGGGGATTTACTCGCTGCTGCAAATGTTTGTGATTATGACGCCGGATAGTACGGCGTATTTTGCGAATGCCGAACCGGATCACTTCAATAAAGCCTTTTTGTTTAATTGGCGAACGCGGGATAATCACCCCGTGGAAAATGGCCTAGCGTTCACGCGCCAGGTTCTTAATATTCCCATGGCCCACAAAATGGTCAGTGAATATACGGTCATCGACCAAGAGCGGCAAAGCCTAATTCTCTTACGGCCCTACCAAATTTATGCCATTGAGGCTGTCATGCATCGAATTCATGACCATCAAGATGGCTTTGTTTGGCATACCACGGGTTCTGGTAAGACACTCACCTCATATAAAACTGCTAAACTAGCTGCGCAAGATCCTGGTGTCGATAAGGTCATCTTCTTAGTTGACCGGCGAGACTTAGACGAACAGACGACTAGCAACTTTAGTGCCTATGCTGCCAATGATGATATTGCCATTAACGAAGCGCAAAATACCGGTGATTTAATGCGTAAGTTGCAACAAAATGATGGTAAGGTCTTGGTCACCTCGATTCAAAAACTTCACCGGGCGGTCAAAAAAACACAAGCCCAGTTGGCAACCGGCAAGCAATCCTGTTTTAGTAAGACCTTAAAACAACGGGTGATCTTCTTTGTTGACGAAGCCCACCGGTCGCAGTTTGGTAAGATGCAAAAGGAAATTCGCGCAGCGTTTATTAATAGTAACTGGTACGGTTACACCGGCACCCCCATCTTTAACGAAAATAAGAAACAGCTCAAGGGTGATCTAGCGGTTACGACTGAGGAGCTATTTGGTAAAGTCTGTCACGTTTATAACTTGCGAGACGCCTTAGAGGACCAAGCCGTGTTACCGTTTAACGTGGAACACGTAACGACGATTGGCAAAGACACGTTAATAACCCGGGCTCTCGAAAAAGAAACCCAGCGCGTCAAAGCGCGTCGTGATAAGCAAGGCCGCCTGCTGAGTACAGCTGATGAAGCAAAAATTCAAGCCAAGATTCAAGCGATGTCAGTGAAGGACTTGGAAGCAACGTATTTAACTCCGGCTGACTTTGAGACTGATGAACATATTAACCAAGTTGTTCAATATATTTTACAAAAAGGCCCACGTAAAACGAGTTTGGGTCATGGCAACTATAATGCTATTTTGACCACCAGTTCCATTGAAATGGCGCAACGCTATTATCAAGCCTTTAAGGCCACGAAAAAGACTACTCACAATCAGCTGGATTCTGATTGGCCCCGCATTGCGATTACTTATTCATTAAGTGAAAACGAAGATCAGAGTGCGCAAAAACATGACCAAATGGCCACTATTTTAAAAGATTATAATCAGCAGTATCACACTAATTTTGATTTAGCCGATTTGAATCTCTATAACGAAGATGTCGCGAAACGGGCCGCCCGGCGTGAGGCGGTCTTTGCTCATCTGAAACCTGATCAAGAAATAAATTTAGTGATTGTCGTCCGCCGGTTATTAACGGGTTTTGATGCCCCTCGGCTAAACACGCTCTTTGTTGACCGCACCTTAGCTTATCAAGAACTCATTCAAGCCTACTCACGCACCAACCGGCTCCAAAACCGGGAATTAAAACAAGAGGGTCAAATTGTGACCTTTCGGGTGCCGGCAATCATGGAAGCTAATGAACGTGAAGCTTACAAGTTATATAGTGGCGAAGGCTCCTTTAATGTCATCATTCGTCCCACTTATCAGCAGGCCGTCTTAAAATTTCAAAAGGCTGTGGTGGATTTAAAAGCCATTGCTCAAACGCCGACGGCGGCCGATGACCTGAAAGGAACCACTGCCAAGGTACAGTTTGTGAAAGCCTTTCGCCAAGTGAATCAGCAATTGAATTCCTTATCCATGTACAACGATTTCACTTGGAAAAATAGTGAAAAGGCCTTTGGTATCGCTCAGCCCGAAGTAGAATCCTATACGGGTAAATATCTGCGGATTAAAGCGGCGGTTACTAACCAAGAGCCTGAGAAAGTCCCCGAAGAATTAGCTGCCTTAGACTTTTCCTTGGCCGTTGGTTCAGTCGTCTTGGTGGATTATGATTATTTGACGCAATTAATTCAAGATTGGATTGATGAACAGCAACGGTACTCGACGCCTGATCAAGCCCAAGCGCATATGACCGATTACCTGCAAAACAGTGCCAAAGTACAGGCTAGTTTGAATAAATTAGCGGAAACGCAACCGCAACAGGCTCAATTAATTCGCGAAGCCATGCCTTATATTGAGCAACAAATGCAACAGTCTCAGCAACAGAGCACCCCAAATCAAGCGCCAGTAGCGTTGAATGCTCGGGAGTTGGTGGCTGATTACGCCCAGAAACAATTGGTCAAAAAAACGACGACCTTTGCCCACACGTGGGGCTTAGATCAAGCAGCCCTATTACGGGTGGCACGTGAACACACCGTGGGTACCGATGAATGGCATCATGAACAAGAATTAACGCAGTCAGCGAATTTAGCAGCGGCCTTACAAGCTCAAACTGCCACTGGGCCGAAGATTCCAGCTATTTTGCCACTATACCGGATTAAGTCCCAGGCCGCTTGGCGGCAGTTTATTGAACACGATTTAGCAATTTATCTACAAAAATAAGTGAGGTTAAACAATGTCAGAAAAAACAACTCAAGCTAGTCAACTTGAAAACGCCCTATGGAATGCGGCGGATGTCTTACGCGGGAAAATGGACGCTTCTGAATATAAAAATTATTTATTGGGGTTAATTTTTTATCGGTTTCTATCTGAGAAAACCTTAACGACCTTTAGTGATTGGGCAGGCGAAACCGAAAATGTCACCCGGAAATATGCTCAGTATATGGATCCGCAGTTCGAGTTGGAAGGCGTCTCGGTGCAGCCCAGTTTAGTGGAGTATTTGCAAAACACGCTCGGCTATTTAATTCAACCCCAGGCGTTGTACGCCACCCTGATTGGCAAGATTCAAGCCCATACTTTTGCGTTAGACGATTTATCTCAAGCACTTCATGATCTGGAACAGTCGACACAAAATCTATCTTCAGCACAAGACTTTTCGGGATTGTTTGCCGATGTGGATTTAAGTAGTAATAAATTAGGCAGTTCTTTACAACAACGGAATCAAACTATCAGTGATACCATGTTAGCTTTAAATGCGATTGATCTCGTCCATCATCAAGGCGACGTCTTAGGTGACGCCTATGAATACTTAATCGCGCAATTTGCCAGTGATTCTGGTAAGAAGGCGGGTGAATTTTATACTCCACGGCAGGTGTCCGACATTATTGCCCAGATTGTGACTTATCAGCGCAATGCAGGTGACAACCAATTGCGGACTGTCTATGATCCAGCAGTTGGTTCTGGTTCGCTGCTATTAAATGTCGGACAGCACGTGCAAGACCCCAATTTAGTGAGTTATCACGGCCAAGAATTGAACACCACGACCTATAACCTGGCCCGTATGAACCTAATGTTACATGGAGTCTCGTATGACGATATGCACTTACGCAATGGTGACACGTTAAGTAAAGATTGGCCGGTTGACGAACCTTACTTATTTGATGCGGTCGTCATGAACCCGCCCTACTCGGCACACTGGGATAACAGTGATAAACGCTTGTCTGATCCCCGTTTCCGCGACTATGGCGTCTTACCACCTAAATCTAAAGCCGACTTTGCCTTCCTACTACATGGCTTTTATCATTTGCAGGAACACGGGACTATGGGCATTGTCTTACCCCATGGCGTATTATTTCGGGGTGCTAAAGAAGGCAAGATTCGCCAAAAGCTCCTGTTAGATAACCGGATTGATGCCATTATTGGACTACCCGCCAATATTTTTCATTCCACCAGTATTCCAACGTTAATCATGATTTTAAAGAAACATAAAACCACTGATGACGTCTTGTTTATTGATGCGTCCCGGGAATTTGAAAAGGACAAGAATCAAAATAAGCTAACGGCAGCGAATATTCAAAAAATTGTGACCACTTATCAAAACCGGCAAGATGTCGATAAATATGCCCATGTGGCCTCACCGGCAGAAATCAAAGAGAATGATTATAATTTAAATATTCCGCGCTACGTTGATACATTTGAACCGGAACCCGAGATTGATCTGGATCAAGTTAAAACTGATCTAAAGCAACTGGACCAGGAAATCAGTCAGAATGAACAAGCCTTTAATGAATTAGCTAGCCAGTTAGTAGCCACTCACGTTAATGACCAGTCAAAATCGGAGGACCACTAATGAATGCTAAACAAGCTAAATATCCGCAATTAAGATTTAAAGGTTTCACTGATCCTTGGGAAGAGCGTAAGTTGGTATCAATGACGAATTATAAGAATGGTAAGGGGCATGAGGATAAGCAATCTACGATCGGAAAACTTGAATTGATAAACCTAAATTCTATCTCTATTTCAGGTGGTTTAAAACATTCGGGTAAATTTATTGATGAAGCAGATGATACCCTCCAGAAAGATGATTTAGTCATGATTCTTAGTGACGTTGGTCATGGTGATTTGTTGGGACGTGTTGCATTGATACCGGAAGATGATAGGTTTGTACTTAATCAGCGTGTTGCTTTATTGAGACCAAATGCGACCGCTGATCCACAATTTCTGTTCTCCTATATCAATGCACACCAATATTATTTCAAGGCACAAGGAGCTGGAATGTCACAACTGAATATCTCTAAAGGCAGTGTAGAAAATTTCATTTCTTTTGTTCCGATAATTGAGGAACAAAAGAAAATAGGTACCTTCTTTAAACAGTTAGATAACACTATCACTCTTCATCAGCGTAAGTTAGCTAAGCTTAAGGAACTTAAACAGGGCTATTTGCAAAAAATGTTCCCTAAAAATGGTAGCAAGTTCCCGCAATTAAGATTTTCAGGGTTTGCTGACGCTTGGGAACAGCGTAATTTTGGTGAGCTGTACAAAAAGAACCTTGAGCGAAATAAAGATCAGTTCAGTTCGGACAGAACAATTTCAATTGCGACTATGCGTTTTAAGAAAGAAGGTAATGGGGCGGCTGAAGACTCTCTAGTATCTTATAAAGTTCTGCGGGAAGGCGATATTGCTTTTGAAGGTCATACCAGTAAGCGATTTGCGTTTGGCCGATTTGTGTTGAATGACATTGGAGATGGCATTATGTCACCGCGTTTCACGACATTACGTCCAACTCAGGATATGCCTATAAAATTCTGGAAACAGTATATTCACTATGAACCAATAATGCGTTATCCGATTGTTAATTCGACAAAACTGGGAACAATGATGAATGAGTTAGTCGTTGATGAGTTTTTAAATCAACCTGTGTTGGTTCCTGAACTTTCAGAACAACAAAAAATTGGATCATTCTTTAAACAACTAGATGGAACTATCACTCTTCATCAGCGTAAGCTTGAAAAACTCCAGGAACTAAAAAAAGGGTATCTACAAAAGATGTTTTGCTGAGCTTAATTTGATCAAATTTAGGATCCTATGAAACCCCATGACTTAATTTTTATTGTGCTTGGTCAACACTTAATTCACCTGTATAATGGATTACGCAGGAAGTTTTAAGGGCGGTGGCTGTCTTTTCCCTTGCGAGGTGAGGCCCATGGGAACATGGAATAATCTTCAGGAAGGTTTCACAGTCAATGAGCGTCTTCCAGACACTCTCGTTGATGTTGCTATTTGCAATGTTTATTTTAGCGTTGCTAACATACATCGACAAAAGGAACAAATAAAAAAGCCGCCCCGATTATAACTTTGGCGAGTTACGGGACGACAGTATCGTTTAGTTAACTAATGCCACCGCCTTTGAAGCGGCTTGCATGGGAAGTCTTGTTAGCGCAGGGCTTCCTTTTTCTGTCTCCATTATAGCATGCCCTTTAAAAACTGGCTAACGTTTTAGACTTTGATCGGGTTCAGAATCTGGTTGTTTAATTTCTGGATTCTTTTTAGCAAATGCTTGCAGCTGTTTTTGCGTTCGATTACTGATTTTCTGGTGTACATCATTTAATTTATTTTTTAGTTCTGATTTTTGTTGTGGATTCGTTGCTTGCTGAACTTGTTGTTGCAAGCTTCGATAGGACTTATTAAGTGTTTGGGCTGATAGCTTTTTTAAATCATGCTCAGGCTCTTTTTGTGTTTCTTGTAAGCCTAATTGTTTGGTTAAGCCATCGCTAAGCTCAATCACTTTGTTGCTAACTTGCTGGATTTCACTTAAAGCACTATGGATCACAGCTGTATCTTTAGCCCAGGTAGCCACATAACCGAGTGAATAGTTACTGGTATCAACGCCAATGTTTTGCATGGCGACATATGCAACCGCTTCGGCCTGGGTTTCCTGATAGGCTCGTGGCCGATCTTTAAAGGCTGATTTTAAGCCGTGTAGCTGGCTATGCGCATATTCGTGGTATAACGTCTTTAGTTTCAAAGCATTATCGGATTCATCACCACCAATAACAATTTCATTAGTGCTGGGTTGAAAATACCCCTTAGCCCCATTTAGCGTCGCTAAAGGCACTTCACTGACTTTAAGGTCGGTTTGCTGGTTTAGATAGTCCTTGAATGCGTTATACAAGCTTGTCACATTCTGATGATCGGCCAAATTTTCTTTGACAAAGTCTTTAGCACTTAACACTGGTTCACCGCTAGTTTGTGCCACATCAAAGACGGGTAGATAGCGATAACCGACAATGGCACGCTCATCGGTGGTATCAAGATGCTTCTGCTCGGCTGGTGTTAGCTTCTTAATGATCGGAGCCGCAATCCGAATCGCTTTTGCGCCCCGGTTGACGGTGCGGTTAAAAGCCTTCTGCCATTGCTTAAAACCGGCGACTTGAGTGGCTTGAGGATTTTGCGCATAAATTAAATCAATGTTTCTGGCGCTATAACGATGAAATTTAGCCAGGGTATTGAGATACTTTTTAAATTGGTCACTATCAGTTAATTTTAGGATTTGCTGTTCAGCCTGGGCGACTAATTGTGCTTTCCAAGCCTTAACATCTGCTTTATTTGGCATAAGTTACCCCTCCTCATCTTCAAAAATATCATTCAGTATGGGAGCCACTTTTGTTTGAATTGAGGTCGTGCCATAAAGGGCGATGTAGCCATCAGCTAATTTTTGCCAAGCCACTTGATAATAGGCTCCGTTACCAGTGATTTCTTTTAAATACTTGTAGGTTCCTTTAGCCTGTAAAACTGGTAATTCACTCCCAATGACTGCTAATTTATTATCCATTTTATGATCTCCTTTGCTTTGCTAATCTCACCCGTTGTTTGGGTTTACTTTTAGGGTTGTAAAAGTGAACCTAAATGACGGGTTCACCAACCGGAACGTAGTGTAGGGCGGTAGGCAGGTTCTAATCAAAATCAAAACTTAATTTATGGCCGTCAAGCTTTAACTTGGCGTCAAACGACTTTCCTTTTTTACTCTTGAAACCCTTTAATTTGCTGGTTTCCCCCTTGGTGACCAACGCTTTAATTGCGGTCTTACCGAGGGTCTTACTGCTCCATTTCTTGGGCAGGGTAAAGCTTTCGCCTTGCTTAGGCTTTACAATGTAAAACTTCTGTTTATTTAAAACGGTCGCTTGCGGTGTTTCTAAGAAGACCTCGTCGGACTTTTGTGCTTGCTGTTGGTGATCGATTTGTTGCTTAATGGCTGCACTGCCAGTCAATTGCGTGGGAACATCAGCAATCAATTTTTCCACGAACTTTTTGATTTGGTTCAAAAAGTTATCCGGGGTGCGTTCTTCGGTACTGATTTGTTGTAACGCTTGCTCCCATTTTGCTGTCATCTCTGGGCTAGTTAACAAGGGTTCGAGTTCAACCGCTTTACATAAAGTAATCCCCGCTTCACTGACGTGGAGCTTGTTCTTTTCAGTAACTAAATAGCCGCGTTTCTTTAACACTTCCAGCACATTTGCCCGGGTTGCACTCGTTCCAATGCCTTGCACGTCTTTGAGAATCGCCTGGGCTGCTTCATCATCAAGCGTTTTACCGGCCGTCTTCATGGCCGTAATCAGGGTACCTTCGGTAAATGGTACCGGCGGGGTCGTTTCTTTTTGCGGCGTTTGCAGATTTGCTTGGACTTGATCGCCTTGGTGAACGAGCGGTAAGGTTGCTGCTTCTTGCTGTTCGGCTTTGTGATCATCAAATAAAGCTTGCCAACCTTGCTTAGTTGGGACCTTACCGGTTGCTTTAAAATTGGTGTCGCCAACCTGAGTGATAATGGTGGTTTCTTCGTACTCGTACGGGTCAGCAAACATCGCTAACGTCGTTCTTAAAACCAAGTCATAGACTTGTTGCTGTAATTTAGGCAAGCTGGCTAGTTTCTCTTTCGTCGGGACGACTTTAGTCATAATAATGGCGTAGTGTTCTTCAACCTTTTTTCCATTAACATAGCGCTTATTTGGGGTGGTATTGGTTAAAGCGACTTGTTTAGAGACTAACCCCAGATACTTCGTCAGATTAGCCACTAAATACTCAAATTCTTCATCAGTGATATAAGCACAATCGGTGCGGGGATAACTGAGTAGTTTGTCTTCGTATAAGCTTTGAATAGCCGCTAAGGTTTGGCTGGCACTGGCGTGATAACGTTTATTCATGGCACTTTGGAGACTAGATAGCGAGAATAGTTGGGGACTAGCACGCTTTTTGCCTTGTTTTTGGACGTCCTTGATTAAACCGTCCTGTGAGCCTTTCTGAACGTGTTTAGCTCGCATGAATGTCATTAGCCCTGCTTCGTCTTTAAATCGCTGATAGGGGTCTAATTTTGCGACGAATTTTTGCTGATTAGCTACAATTTCCGCATTTAGTTCAAAATAGGGTTCCGGCTTAAAGTTTTTGATTGCCTGGTCTCTTTGATAGACCATATACAAGGTTGGCGTCTGCACGCGACCAATCGAGTACACCCCACGTACCCCTTTTTGTCTTAATAACAAGGTGTATAAGGGACTACCATTCATTCCAATTAACCAATCGCTAATTTGACGGGTTTGGGCTTCTTTATAAGCCAAATAGTCTTTGTGCCAATCGCCAAGATTTTTGAAGCCGGTAATAATGGCGTCTTTTTCCAAACTATTCAACCATAGCCGCTTAATGGTCTTCTTTTTGACGTCAATCTGGGCTTGGTTCATGATCGACCAGGCAATATTAGAACCCTCTCGGCCACTATCGGTGGCGACAATAATAGTATCGGCTTTCGTTAACAGGTCTTTGACGATCCCGTATTGGTCCTTTTTACTAGCTGATACTTCAAACTTGTATTTATCAGGGAAAATCGGTAAATTAGATAAGGCCCATTGCTGGTATTTCTGATCATATTTATCCGGTGTGGCTAGTTCAACTAAGTGTCCGAGACCGTACGTCACAAGCGTATTTGCGGGCAAAACAGGGTCGCTAACCGTATAGTAACCCTGTTTTTTTGTGCTCTTTTGAAAGGCTTGGACGTATGAACGGGCTTGACTGGGTTTTTCAGCTAAGATAACAGTGGTCATGTTCGTTCACTCCTTGTGATTAAGTTTTTGATCTAATTCTGTTTTACCTTGTTCAGCCGCTTTCAACCAAGTTTCACGGCGCAATTCTTGTTGTTGCTCTATCGATTGTTGCTTCAAATAATGTTGATACCGGTTGATGGCTTTGAGATCTGCATAGGCTGACCAACGGAATAATAAGCCACCCAGCAGTAAAACTAAGGCCATTAGCGCAGTTCCTAAAAAATCGGTATAGTTCGCCGTGAAAAGCTCTTGGTATAAATCCATTAACATGAGGTAAATTCCCATTATATAGAAGACCATGCTAACTAAGTTATCAAAATAGTAAGACAACTTAGTCCGCCGTGAAGGTGTTGTAAAAGGATCGGTTCGCACATCTTTTTTGGCTTTTTCCAATAACCAGTGTGCGATTTTCTTCATAACTATTTTTCCTCCTAGTGGTTACGGAAATAATTTTGAAACATTCTCATGGCACCCATACCAGCACTTTTAGTCACACCGGTTGAAGCCCAAAAGTCTTTAACGGCGTCAGGTGTTTTGACCACCAGAAAACCGAATCCGATTGAAGCAATAAAAGCAATAAACCCGTATTTAGCCATATTAGTGAAACACCACACTGATAATGACATACAAAGCACCTGGCTAATAATGGAAGCATTGTAATAAATGTACTTCTTCCACCACGTACCACTATAATCAAAGCTTTCAGTCGCCATGCTCATTGCAGCTAAAGGAATTGTCAGGTTATACCACGCCATATCAGCCACAAACACACACATTTTGATAAAGAACACGACGGTTACGACAGTGAAGATTAGCAGAAACAAAATCTGTAAGGGTAGCGAAATGCCAACATCTTTTAACCCAGGAACTTTATTCATGCCGGTAATTGATTTAGCAGTAAACTTCTGATCAGAATTAAACATATACTTTAGCAGGGGCAAGGTAATTGAACCTTGAATGAAGCCTTGTAAGAACACGAAAACCGGAATCACGGCCGCTGATTTAATCCCGTCCATGATGATATTAGCCCAAGTCACATCGGTACTTTCGTCCGCCTCTTTTATAATTGTCATCACAATACGGCCAAGGACGACCACAACGACTAACGATGTCGCAAAGGACAGGAAGATGGCATACCACGTTTTAATAATCGGCAAGCTTTGATTGGCTTGGTCAATGATTGCCTTGCAGATGTTGAATAAGCCGTCCAACAAACCAGACAGTGCCCATTCAAAAAACTTAGCAATCGCTCCCTGAACCAGTCCTGAAATATCACCTAAAACAAACATATCTATCACTTCCTTTTTTGCAATTCAAAGCTTCCTAATCCGTCATCTGCTTTGGCAGATTTATTTATTGCTTTAGCTTTATAACCATCGCTAATTTGAGTTAATTCAAATTTTTGATTCTTCTCATCATCAGTATTTACTTTTAAATATTCTTTACCAGAAGTATTACTGACTGAATAATTGGCATTTACATTCATCAAGGGGCTTTCAATAATCATTGTTTTTTTATTAAATTGGGTTTTGTAGCTTTGTCCTTTTTGGTTGAGATACCATTTATTACTTTGCAAATCCTGTGCTGTAGACTTCCCACAAGCGGTAAGACCAACAACAATCAGCAACACTGTCATCACAGCGATTATATATTTCCAATATTTTTTCATTAATATGTCCCCCATTATCCAAGCATTTTCTTATTTCTAGACTCTAATTCTTGATCGATATTATCCTGCAATTTGTCTTCTTCGTCATCGGTTGTTTGATCGTCTTTTTTGGCTTGGTGCTGTGCTTTAACTGTCTGATTCCACTTATCTACCTTATTCTTAAAGTGGGTTTCCTGGCTGGCTTCTGGTTGGCCTTGATACTCATTCTGTGACAAGTTAACCAAATGATCAGCCCCTGGAAATAGTTTAAATTGGAACGCTTTTGTAGCTTTGACTGGTCGCGCATTGCTAAAGATTAATAAGCTCTGATCTTCGGGCATACGCATAATTTCATCGGGCGTCATGAGCGAACGACTCGTATAGCTGTAACTATCACTTTTGCTGTGACTTTCTTCCTTGCTATGACTGGTACTCTCACTACCCGTTTCCACTTTCACCGTTGATTTTCCTAACAGATCACTAAAGTATTTAGCGGTCACATCATTAGCGGCATTTAAGCAAATCTTAACGGCATGATTTCCTAAGATACTCTCGGCCTTATCCTTGCCATACAAGGCTTGGAGCTGGGTTAAGGTTTGACAAATTGTCGTCACGCCAATGCCGTACCCCCGACACGTCGCTAGGAACTCCTCATACTTGGGAAACTTCCCTAAATTGACAAATTCATCAAGGATAAAGTCGACTTGGTGGGGCAATTTAGCGTGATGATCGGCGGCTAATTTGTATAATTCATCAAATAATTGTGAGAAAAACAGATTGATGAAGCTTTCATAGGTATTATCCATCACCGGAATAATCACATACAGTACTACTTTGGCTTTGCCAATCTCTTTTAAATCAAAGTCTGAAAAGCTGGTAAAATTGGCCACTTCTTTGTCAACAAACTTCGAAATGGTCGCCAACAGGCTTTCAATAATGCTGGCTTTCATTTCTCCTTTAGCCTTTTTGAAACCTAACTCATAAGCGCGTCTCGCTGGATCAGTCATAGTTAGATCAAGAAACAAGGTATCTAGCGGACTATCCGCACCCTTTTCCTCGGCTTCAACGTCATTTTCTTGTAAGACCTGCGTTACGCCCGCCAAATTTCGTTGTTCTGGTGACCGGTGGTTCATGACAAACAGGATTAAAGCCTTCAAAAGCTGTCTTTGGGTACTGAACCACACGTCTTTTTTACCTTCGGCATTTTCACTTTGCACGATCTTTGTTGCCACGGTTTCGGCTTGAATATCCCGTTGAATATAATCAAAAGGATTGTAGCGATCACTATGCGCCATGTTGGCAAAGTTGACGACATGTACTTGATAACCCTGGGCTAGTTTGATACCGGCCGTCTTTTCGTATAATTCACCTTTCGGATCGGTCACGACAATGCTGTTCTCCGTTTCGTTAAACAGGTTGGTAATGACGACTGATTGGGTCTTATATGATCCAGGTCCCCCAACCACAAAGATATTCCGATTGGGTTTGGTGCTGTTATTCTGGTAAACAATCCGTTTATCCACGATCCCTAAAATCGTCCCATTCATGTTAATCTCCCCCTTTCGCTGACTTTTCTCGATCCACTAATGATTTGAGAATTTCTGCCTTGGTACTCTTGTTAAATGCTGTGGTGAGGTCTTTGGCATTGATACTAAAGTAATGGTCACTTAATTCTTTTAAATTCCCCCAGGTCGCACTCCCGTGGGTTTCAGTGTCCGCAGTTTTCCAAGCTTTATGCTTGCTGTTCCGTTTCAAGGCAAAATAGACGGTGTATAGTACCACAGCAATACTGACGATAATTAATACCGGGTTCTTTTGACCCAAATACAAGTTGTAATAGTGCCAGGGGTGCAAGGCTAATTATTTTAATACGGTTGGCATATGATCCGCAAAAGTTAGCTTATAGTGCGACAAGGCCATGACTGATCCAGCTAAAATCTCCGCTAAATACAAGCCAATGATTAGCGTTAGTAGATATGGCCAGCTGACTTTAACGCTGTTTAATAATTTGTCTTTCATCTAATCACCTACTATCTGTTTAATCCTTTGTTGGTTGGTACCGGAGTATCGTTGCTTGCCATGGATCAAGGTTGGTACTGACGTTAATTGATATTTTTGAATGTAATGCCGATTCTGCGGTTGGTTCATGTTAATCAAGACGATGTTGTGACTGATTGCGTTGTGCCAATAAATCTGATGAAAAATAGCTTGGCAATCCGGGCAATCATCGCGATAGAAGAACAACACTTTTTTAGGGTGCTTAGCCAGCGTCACAACTGTTTTCTCTTTCTCAACATGGTTCACATAGCTATGACCTGCAAAGCCTAATACTGCAAGTATCACCACGATCACCGCTAGGGCTTTGCTTACTTTTTTAATCAAGGTCACTCGCTTTAAAACTGTTCCCAAGATTCTGTACATCAGTGATTCGATCCGTGGTGGTATCGAAAGTCACTTGATAAAGTACCGTCGCCTTTTGCCAGTCGTTGTCGCCACTCTTACTTTCGTAACTGACAACGGCCAAGCCTTTCATATTTTGCCCCTGCTTACTTTGCGTATACAGGTTCAGTTGATTTAACTTAGCTGAAACACTATTGCTATCACCATACGTGCCCTTATTTGAAAAGTATTGCTGATATAGTTTGTCGGAAATCAAGTCTTTCACGCCATTTTTACGCTGACCGTAGGTCTTGGGCTTAAAGTTATTCATGACCTTAAAGAACTTGGTGACTACCGTATTAAAACTCAGTTCAGCCTGACTTTTGTCTTTATTATTTTGGTAGGTCTTATAACTGTCAATTTGGGTGCTCAATAACTGCTTTTGTTGGTTGGTTTTAGTCAATTGCTGACTAACTTGGCGCTTCTGTTTTTGTAGACGACTAATCTGCTGTTGCGCCTGCTTAACTTGGCTATGTTGATAGGCATTTGCCCCTAATGACATGATTAAGATCAAGCTGCCGATCACCACACTTAAAACCATGCTCCGCTTCATTTGTTTTCCCTCCTTACTTCTTGATTGGCCGGGCTAACGTTACATCACCACCATTTAGTAAGCTATAAAAAGCGGTCCCAAAAGTGCTTTCGTTAACTTTGTCACCCGTACCACCTTGCTCAATGATCTTAGTGGCTTTACCTTGCCATTTGCCTAGTAGAATGGCAGTATGGCCGTCATTTCCAGCTCCCACGCCTTGATTAACGATCACAATATCACCGGCTTTCGCGTCAGTTTCACTGATCTGTTTCAAGTATTGATGGCTGCCTTTGGCGTCACTGGCCATCGTGCCGGTAAACCAACCCATGTTGGCCGGTACCTTGTAACCAGCCTTATTCAAGGCTAACCAGACAAAGCCTGAACAATCTGTCCCACCGGTTTTGTTAGGATTCTTTAAATCGCTACCTAAATCGGGGCTAGGGTGGGTTTGAACATAATAGAAGTCGCCCTTCATACTTTCCGCGTTTTTAACAATGCTGCCACCGGAATAGCTCGGGTCACTATCACAACCTAGTTCGGTCAGATCGCCGGAACTTGCATTATCTAACGTATTACCGGCCACGGGATCACTTGCACCCAACACGGAATACCAATGATCGGCATAACCGTATCTTTGGCTTAAATACCATTGTTCCGGGTTCTTACTCATACCCTCGTAATCCATTAACCAGGCTTTGGTCGCTTTATGCACGTCCGCATATTTAAAAATCTGCTTGTTTGACGCATAGTAACTACTGTTCAATTCTTGGTCGAGATAATCCAACTGTACCCCGAGATTGGTCGCTGGTTTATTTTCTTTATGGGCTAAATCTTCCAGTTTATCTTTTCGACCACCTAACCACTGGGCTAAGCCCGTGGCCCCAGAACTGGAATTAACGGACTTGGGATCAAGGCGACTTTCTAGTTGTAAGACCCCCAAGATACCGGCGGCCGCTTGTGGGGTGGCACCATACTTCTGTTTCCAGTGTGCATAAATATTTTTGGCATTTTCCGTCATGCTCTTACTATCTAATTGCGTTTCTGTGGTCGTTGAATTATCACAACTGTTTTCTTGCAATTGACCAGTAAGCGCGGCGATTAGCAAGATGATTAGCAAAAGGGCGCCACCCACAATATAAGCAATCAATTTCCACTTCTTTTTCTTATATTCAAATGACAATACCTGCATTTAATCACCCACTTTGTGCTTGGCCTGATCGACTTGTTTTTGCGCTGCTGATTGGTCACTCTGCGCGTTCTTTAAGTCCGACTTAGCCGAATCCACCTTCTTGTCTTTATCCTTATCTTTACTGCCATCAATCTTGTTGACGTCATCTAACTTCTTTTGGGCGTCACTAACTTCGTTCTTAGCGGCATTGAGACTTAACAGGGCTTTTAAATACTTAGCTTTAGGACTATTCACACCGGCTAATTTGGTTTGGACGGTCTGGGCGTCTTGCGTATCGTTATGGGCGAGGAAGGCTTGTCCCATTCTCAATAAAACATCAGCGTTCGTCGTAAAGGATAATTGGTTATTAAGCGTATTGGTATCATAATTAACAATCGCTTTTTCGAGTTTCAATTGATCTTTTTGCTTACTCGTCGCCTTAGTTGGTAACTGCCAATCGGCCACTTGACTGCTATCTTGGTTGGCATAAGCCGCATTAACAACCTTGTTCAACTGACTTGGGTCAACGTTTAAGGCTTGCTGGTACTGACGATGCTTTAAAAAGACACTGACTTGCTTAGTTGCAGGGTAGCCGGCCCGTTG
This sequence comes from Levilactobacillus brevis, assembly GCA_021383565.1. Taxonomy (NCBI): domain Bacteria; kingdom Bacillati; phylum Bacillota; class Bacilli; order Lactobacillales; family Lactobacillaceae; genus Levilactobacillus; species Levilactobacillus brevis. Next base: position 17,834 of record CP079700.1, read on the forward strand.
CATATCACTTTGCGCTTCCGACCACTTCCGATCATTTAAAGCAGTTTGAATTTGACCGCTATATTTTAATCGCGTGACCTGGGCTTGGTTCTGGTTAGCTAAGCTTTGATATTGCCGTTCGTCACTTTTATGGACTAAGCCAACGGCCAAAACGGCCACAATCGCCACCCCGGCCATACTCAACCATAATCGTTGCTTGGTTTTCTGCTGGGCCGTTTCAACTTCCTGCCATTCGTGATAGCTCACAAAGTCCTCAATCCCGTTAACCACTTCCGTTAACTCATTTAACGACGTAGCTTTAGCTACTTGTTGTAAATAGTCATCCGGGTGTTTGGCCAAGGCTTCTTGGGGATTGCTTAGTAGCCGTTCGTAGGGCGTCCCCGTCAAGCAAAACAGAATCAGTGCTTTGTATTTGGCTAAATTGCTATGCTTGTCATCATAAGGCATGAGTTCATTGGCCCGGTAGGCGTACCAAACATGTTGCATTGGGTAATACCACAGGTTAGCTGGGTTCAACGCAACGTGATACTGGCTATCGTTAACCACCTTTTGCGTCATGATTTCCTTGGCAATCGCTGACCGGATTGCTTTATTTTCATGTGGTAATTCCTTTAATGATCTGACCTTATCCGGCAAGGTATAAGTTAAAACAACCTTCTGGTCTTGCTCAACCACGTTAACTAACTGCAAGAACTTGGAATCAGTTTGTTTTAATTCGTTTAGCTCACTCAACTGGTCATATCGAAACTGATTGCGATTGAGTTCGAGAATTAACTTGTTTCCCTGTCGCTTGAACGTGCCAACCTCGATATTTAATAGCTGATTTGATTTACTCATTTAAAGTCCCTCCTTCCTCCTCGGTGGTAGTTAAAGCGTCAATTTCACTGGGAGTTAAGATCACGCGCTTTTGATAATCCGGTTGTTCGGCTGTCTCACGATTGTATTTTTCTTGGTAAGCTTCTGGGTCGATTAGCCGTAGTTCTTCTTCGGTCAACTCGACACGCATAAAGGCGCGTTGGCTACCATAGATCATCAGGGCTTCGCCTTGTCTACGGCGTTCTAGTAGCTTCTTTTCTTTATCCGAGAACGTCATACGCAATTTGGTAATCACATCATCAACGCCTTTACCGTCAAGACCAAAGAACACTTTGGTGTAGGAGTTCCCAATAATGGCTTCACCAATGTTCTGCCCGGTATCTGTCGTGCCTTCGATCACATCTTGAATTTGCTGCGTTCCGGCAATGGCCCCGGCATTGTATTTTCTAAAACGTTTGTATGCTTGATGGAAAAAGGTGGCGGCCGCTTTGTGCAAAGTCAAAAAGTGAAATTCATCGACAAACAATTTCTTGCGGCTATGCCGATCTTTGGTGATTTCGTCCCACAAATACTGGAAGGTATTCAGATAAGCCGCTGATTGGACTTCCTGTTCACTTTGTAGTGGTTTTAGATCAAAAGAAATGATTTTCCCTTTTAAGTTAACGTTGGTGTGCCCGTCAAATAGGCTGTTAGAACCATGGGTATAGCTGCCTAAGATGTAGTAGAAGTCTTTAACCCGACTGAACTTATCTGCGTCCTTATCAGCCAGTTTCTCCAACTCGTCATAAACATTGGATAAGGTCGGCCACTGATCGTCTTTAATCTCTTTTAAGCGGCTGTATTTCAAAACACCACTGTTGACGTAAGCTTGTTTAACGACATCATCAAGGATTGCCAGTTCAACTTGGGTAATCCCGGTTTTAAGGACTTCAAAGAATCCCTTTAATCGCTGGATTTTATCTTTAACTAGTAAATCAAGGTTCGTGACCGCCTCATCGGCGCTTAGGATTTCTTCGGAGAAAATTTGGAGCGGGTTAATTTTGTACTTAGCATTCGAGGTTAGGTGCAAGACTGCGCCACCCAGGGCTTCAACAATCTTGGTATATTCGTTTTCTGGGTCAATAATGTAGAGTTGATAGTCTTGAATGGCGTAGCGTAAGATTTTCTGAATCATATAGGTGGTCTTGCCGACCCCCGAGGTCCCGATAATCACTTGATTTTGATTTAGGGTCTTGTTGCGATCCAGCATATCTACGGCAATTAAGCTGTTGGTATCTTTGTTAACTCCTTCAATATCGCTTCTCGGCTTTAAGTCCAGAATTTCAGCGTCATCAAAAGGAAACATGCTGCTGGCGACTTCGGTATTACTTTCTTTATAGGTGTAATCCCCCATGAGGTTCTCGTTAATTGGCATGGTTGACCAGAAAGCTTGAAAGGTTGCTTTAACGGGCACTAAGGGCTTCATTTGTAGTTTAATCAACGTATTCTTGACGTTCTCGGTTAAGTCATCTAATTCTGCTAAACTGTTAGCCCGCATATAAACCAACATATGTTGATAGACAAATGTGGTAGAATTATCAAGGTATTTATCTAGTTGCATGTTGGCCGAATCAATGTAGTTTTGCAGAATCTTCTTTTTATACGGGTCGAACGTATTCAGCTTCTGCGCTTCCTTATTTTGAATCGTCTTCTTGTAATAGGTAATCATTGAATTGTTACTGGCGCTGTCGATATATTGCACAATATCGATAACGCCTTTTTTACGCTTCAATTCTGACAACCAGTTGCCGTAAACCCGCTTGGGATAGTCAGCAATCGCTAACACCCGAATAAAATTCTCCCCCGACTGGACGTAGGTGGGGTACTGTTCCCAGCTAAACGGGAATAGTGAATGCAAGCTATCGCGATCAATCAGCTTGGTAAAGTCTTCAACCTCCGGTTTTTGTTTATTAACCGCTGGTTCACTATTTTGCTGACTTTCGTTTTTGGTTGGCATGAACAAATCTATGACCTTATCGCCAAAACTCATACTGTTGCCTCCTATCCATTGAAATTGATTAAGTTCTTTAAAATCTCTTGGACTTCTTGACTAGTCAACACTTTGGCCGTCACATCAAAGTCCGTTAATGCATTTTCAATATCCCGCTTAACCTGTTCGATTTTTTCGTCTAAATGACTGACCGCTAGATTTAAACTCTTAACACTTTTGTCTTTAATCGGTACCTTAACGATTAGCAGATGTTGTTTAGTGGTCATGTTTTTGGATTCCTGGACTTTAGTAAAGTGGTCCAAATAACTGGCTATTAATTGGATTTTGAACTGTTGATCGGGGTGATCTTTTTGTAAAGCAAGATACCGACGTTTGAGACCATTGAGATAAGCTGTCATATTGACGGGAATTGTCGGCTCTAAGAACTGTAAGGTGTCATCAACCCCTTCACCTAACGTACTCATGAGAAAGGCGCCATAGTCCTCAAAGACGTCTTGCTGTTCGGTTTCATTAAGTAGATCAAGGTTGATCCCACTAACTTCCAAAATGCCAACGAGATTACCCGTTTTGGTAACTTCGTAGTTACCATACATACCCACCACCAAGCTCATGTCATCAATGGTCTCTTTGCCACCATTGATTCTAGGCGGTTGGTAATCCCAATTGAGCTTCGCTGATTTATTGGCGGTTTTGCTCTTCTTCAAACGCATTTAGTTCGCCTCGCTTCTTCGGTTTTAAATAAAACAGTTTCTGACCATTGGCATAGCGACGTTTCAACTTAAAGTTATCCCGCACTTTAATATTCTTCCGCGCCGCAACTGGCCGAATTGTTAAAATAGCCATGACAATCGTCATGGCTAAGACAACAATCACTATTTTTATCAGGACTAAAATCAGGCCATAGGGTGGGATCGCAATAAAAATTAAGCCCACTAGTCCTGCCAGCGCCGCATAGCCAAAATCCTTCAAGGTGTAGTCTTTCCAGATCCCATAATCTTTATCTACGTTCTCTGGAAAGATAAATTCTTTTCCTTTCTTCATTTTGGCAGGCTCCTTTTTAAATTAAGTGAATAGGCTGTAAACCCAAGGTAATAGCCAGATAATCGCTGCCGCTAGGGCCACTAAACCAGCCACCCGACCAACCGCGTGATAAACCTCTGATTTCTCTCGTGGATCGTCTGCGTCAGGCATTCTTTTGATAATAATAAATAGCGCGACACAAATCCCAACTAAAACGACCAAGCCAGTTAAAATACCTTGAATCGTCTTACCAGCTTGAGTTAACTTGCTTTTAACTTCGCCGCCGTCCGCCGCCAAAACAACCTGGGCGTTCATCAGCCCTAAATAAATCGCAGTAGCTCCAGTGGTTGCTAGCGCTTTCATTTTGCTGAACTTCATGTTATTCCTCCTTTCCATCGTCTTCTGATGTTCGTAATTGAATTTGTTCGGCCTGCGTTTTTTCTGGCTCACGCTGATAGAACTTATCCAATTGTTCCTCGGAAATTTGCTGGCTTGGTAATGGATCTGTGGCTAATTTAACTCGCCCATTTTGGCTCGTGGCTAAGTAATACTCTTTTTCTGACTGACCAAGTTCCTGAGTCTCTAAGACATGTAAATTATGTTCGTAACGACCTAAGGCATTATCAACTTCTAAGCCATAGAAGCCTAAGAATCCTTCTAAGAAGCTTTCACCAAAAAAGGTCATTTCGTTTTTGATCTGCTTATATTGATGAGTCGGTTTATCACTGACCAATTTTTCGGCCTTTTTAGCATTTTGACTGTCTTGGTGGCGATTAAACCAACCACTAAGCTTTAACGGCTCAGTCTTCAACTGGCGTTTAACGGTCTTCTTAATCATTGCTTGCCGAACTTCATCGATTGGCTGACCGTCTTGATCTAATATCGCTTGTAGCTGCTTCTGGTCAGTTAGTGCTTGGTCGTCATCAACCATAATCGCCTTTTGGTTATCATGTAGTAACTTGCCATTAATGCCTTGCCAGCTTTCTACTTTCATTGGATCACCTCCTTATGTTGTTTGTTGGGTTCGCGAATTTTATAATCAAGTTAGCCACCCATGTTGATTGATCAAAAAATGGTCAAAAAAAGACACCAAGACGAAAAATCAGGTATCATTGAAGTTCCAACACTAAACAATGAGAGAGGTTTTCGTCTTGACGCAACAACAGCTTACCACAAATCGTCAAAAGGGTCACCACTTAACTCAAATTGAACGTGGAATGATTGCTTCTCTACACTCCGAAGGCCATTCTGCACGCCAGATTGCATCTATTATCGGTGTTAGTCATCAAACCATTAATAATGAGCTTTCTCGTGGCACTATTAAGCAGGTTAAGAAGATTAACGGAGAGAAGCACTACCTTAAGGTTTATTGTCCTGAAGCAGCTCAGGCTCGCTATGAGGAGAACCGGTCCAATAGTAGACGTCCATTAAAGTTTAAGCAAGTCACCGACTTCCTAGCCTACTTTGATGACAAGTTTCACACGGAGCACTGGTCACCCGACGCAACGGTAGGATATGCTAAAAAGCACCGTTTATTTTCACCTCATAAGATGATTTGTGCGAAGACACTGTACAACTATATTGATGCACAATTATTGGAGATCCGCAATATCGATCTTGTGGAGAAAGTAAGACGCCGAATGGCTCATCATAAAACAACGAAAGTTAAACGGCTGGCCGGTTCTAAAAGTATTGATGAACGCCCAAGAAGGTCAATAACCGTCATGAGTTTGGACATTTTGAAATTGATACCGTTGTTGGTGAGCGTAATGGTAGCCAGAGCGTCTTGTTGACTTTCACAGAGCGTAAAACACGCTTTGAAATAGTCTGCTTGATTGAGGGTAAAGACGCAGATTCAGTATCGTATGCATTGCGAAATATTGTTAATCAATATGGTGATATTATCAAGACCGTGACGGCAGATAATGGTACTGAGTTTACGACCTTAGAGACTGCACTGAATGGCATAGCTGACACTTATTTTGCCCACCCGTACACATCTTCAGAACGAGGCACTAATGAAGTTCATAATCGGATGCTTCGTCGCTATTTTCCCAAGGGGCAATCACTCGACATTGCCACTCCAAGCCAAGTTCAGATTGCTCAATCGCATCTGAACAACCTGCCTCGGCGAATTTTAAAGTTCAAAACACCAGCCGAAGCTTTTGAAAGAGAAGTCAAGCGTGCTCGCAAGGCTCATACTGCTTAGCTTTCTTCAATTGAAACTCACTGAAACCTTTCCGCCAGCTGTCTTCGCCTGCGCTGGCTAACTTGCACTTGCAATTTGCGTGTTTGTTGGGTTAGAAATATTAAACAACTAGCTTTCCCCTAACCCGCCCGGTAAAATGGATTATTAGGAGGGTGACACCTAGAAGGCGTATTTCTAGGTGCTGATCCCCGTTAGCAACTTCACTGCTGACGAGGACGCCCTCTTTTTTTATGTGGTTTTTAACCCACTCTATCCCTTCATCAGATATTAATTTATTGGTACCTGAACCAAGCAAAAATTGATCAGGGAACTCTGGATGTCGTTTGATCCAGTTGCTGACATAATTTCGGCCACGCCCCAGCTTATGATTAGCTTGCGTTAGGCTGTACCATTCCTGATTGCCTGTCACATGTAAGTTCTCCTTTCTTAATTTAGTCATAGTTTAGCACTAAAAGGTGTAACTTACACCATTTATTTTTTTTACATTTAGGTTACAAATGCATGCCCCCATCTTCATGCCGGTTTCGAGTTTGGTGTTGCCGTTGCTTTTTCGTCATTTCCCACTCAGTCTCCTTTAGTCCACGTAGTTGCTGCTTTCTTAGATAGTCCGTGTTCTTCGCATATAAAATGGTTATTAAGGCTTCGTCCAAAATATTAGTCAGGTAGTTTTTCGGGCTAGTTGGGTAATAATTAATGGCCTGATAGTCCTTAATCTGGTCTTGCTTATATTGATCAAACCGTGTTGTCTGTTGTTTCAAACGGGCTTGCACCATTTCAATTTGTTTGTGATCCAACTTAGGATCTTGGCCACATTCGCCGATAAACAGTTGCCGGGTGCCATCATGTTTTAAGACCCGTTGCAGTCGATGATCCTGAATATCTTTTAATTCCATTTTACCTAACAGGTAATTCAAACCAGCTTGGTGTTGCTGACTAGTAAAGACTACCGGTGGCTGCTGTTGCAATTGACTAAGATCATCGGCGCTTAATGGCTTTAATTCTGGGTCATAGTAAACCACAGCGGTATAGATTTGCTCCTTATCAATCGTCTCTAGCTTATCCAGGTCACTGTCCGGAAAAGCAGTCGTTAGAATGCTGTCGTATTGGGTTTGCACCACGGCTTTAACTTCCCGAATGACCCGTAAATCTTTGACCGCTTTAGAAATGAATTCGAGTTCGCTTGGTTCATAAACGGCTAGTATGCCCCGATCAGTATGCTTCAAATCGTCTAACTGGTGACCATGTTTGGCTAGCACCGTGGTTAATTGCTTCTCAATTGTTTGGCCCTGCTGATTGACTAACTGCCAGCTGGTATATGGCCGCTTGGTAAACGTCAATAATTGCTGGGTCAGTAGGTCGTTTCGAATATCCGCTAACCGTTCTGCTAATTCGCTACCTTTGAAAATCATTTGTTCACTATTAGTTTCTTTAATCAGTTCCCGTCGTTCAGCCGCGGTTGTCTGTTCAAAATTAAGTTCCGGATAAAGCTTTTTCGTTGCTCGTTCCACCACTTTATTTAACAACTGATTAGCTTGTGCTAGTGATGTGGTTTGCTGGTCAATCGTGAGTAATTGCTTGGTCACATCTTCGCCAATCGCATGTTTAATTAATAAGCTGTTTTTCCAATTAAACAGCATGCGCTGTTTATCGTCTAAATGCTCTAAATCGACATAGGTTTTCAATTGCTGACTTAGGTGGCTAATAGTGTGCTTTTCGGAAAATGATAGCTCGTCAGTTAATGCGTCAAAATGTTCATGATTTCTTATCTTTTCGTCAAGATTATGATATTTAGCTTGAGCGTTTCTTTGCGCTCTAACTTGTTGATTAAATGCTTTTCGATTTTTTCTTTGGCTGTTAATGCCTTCGTGTTGGGTAGGTGTCTCTTGAATCCCTTGATCGACAAATGATTTTTCGCTAATTCGATCGGGAATATTTTTTTGTGCTAAAGACTGATTAACACTTGTTGCCCAATTATGCCGCCACTCATTAATTTTTTCCTTTTTATCCCAATCAACCAACCAAATTTTTCTTTGTTTTGGAAACCCGCTTTTGGTTAAAAGTTGCTTGCCATTTTCATCTTTAATGTACTGCGTCTTTGCTTTTAATCCCCAAGTACCATCGGGGTTAAAGGGCCGATTAGTTAACATCACATGAGCATGCGGATTATCCGGGTGCTCACGATGAATTGCGACATCAGCTACCATACCTTGATCGACAAAATTCTCTTGCACGTATTTAGTTAATAATTCTTTTTGTTCATCTGTACTTAACTCAATTGGTAAAGCTACGTTAAACTCTTTGGCATATCGTGAGTTTGATTTACGATCTTTCTTTTCAACTTCATTCCACAACTTCTCCCGATCACTCGCCCATTTTGGTGCATTCTTTGGTGTCAAAATAAAGCTTTCTGGCATAACCGAACGCGCATAAAAATAGCTTCGGCCTTCTTTTTGATCGAATAACTTTTCACCACTTCGATAAGCAGCTCCAGCAATGGCACTACGTCCTTTACCAGCACTAATATTTTGAAAACTCATGTGAAAAATTGCCATGTTGGTCACCGTCTTCCTTTGATTATATGAGTTTGACTTTGTTGTCGCCAACGGCGACTTCTAATACAGGTTTTAATGGGGTTAACACAACATAGAATTTATTCTATGTGTAAGTGCGCATTGACCTCGTTTCACTCGGTCTGCTGATTCTCCTGAATTTACTTTTAGTGTATGCCTTCCGCTTCGCTATTTCAAATTTTATACTTTGACTTAACGTTTCTTATATGATATAGTTTCGGTGATTATTTCTAATATGATTGGAGGGATCGTTATGTCTCAAAGTAACTTAGAAAAACAAGAAGCTAAATTAAAAGCCCTTAATCAAAAAATTAAGGACGAAAAAAATAAGATTGAACAACGGCTAGGTAAACAAATCATCAGTCAAGCCAATTTAGATTATGCTAATTTGTCTAACGATCAGATTAAGCTTTTAGCCAAGCAATTTTCTGAATTTTTAAAGGTAAAGTCCGTAGATCGTTAGCCATACGAGATGGGGAAATTCCATGTCTAATAAATATGAAAAACTAGTCGAGCAGCAAGCGCGTTTAAAACAAAAAATTGAGCGGGAAGATTTTAAATTACGACAATCTAAATACTATGAAAATCGGCAAGCCCGCAAAGCCCGTTCTCGTCGATTAATTCAAAAAGGGGCTTTATTAGAAAAGTACTTTCAAGCTAATAACCTCTCGGTCGAACAAACCGAAGAACTTTTAAAAACATTTGCTGACTATGTTAACGCCCATAAACCGGATAAATTAAAAAACGATCAACCTAATAACTAGGCCGATCGTTTTTATTTTCAGGATTGTTTTTTGGCTTAATTTCTGGATTGTGTTTAGCAAAGTCTTTTAACTGTTTTTGAATTCTTTGTGTAAGCTCGGCTTTACTTTCTTTGTGCTTCCTTTTACTTGATCGCTGTTGAATTATCTTTTGACCCTTACTTCTTCTTTTTGATTTTAGATCAAGCGTAAAATCTGAAATTTTATTTTGATCTAGCTTACTTAAATGACCGATTTCTTTAAAGTTTAAACCGGCTTTGGGAAAGCGATAAATATTACCAAGATCGACCCAGGAAGGTTTCTTCAACCCAGCGGATTGCCAATCTTGAATCGGATAATATTGTTGCTTGATATAAGCCGACTTCTTTTCATACTGAAGTAATTTTAAAAGCCTCGACCGTCTGCTCTGATACCCGACGAATTAAAACTGGTCGAGACTTGCCACCGTTAGTTTCTACAAAACTAACGTATAGGCTGACTAAGTCATTAGTCCTCATCTGGATCGTTGAGCCAATCAGCGACCTCTTTAGCGTCTTTGAACTCGGTGACTGGTGTCCCTTCGGTCGCCTTTAAAAAGCGTAAATTAGCTCTTTCTTCTTCGGTTAAAGACGCATTAAAAGGTAAAGCACCATTAGCAACAATCCGCTTGTAAAACATGTTAATGGCCGTGGTTGGATTTAAGCCCAATTCGCTTAAAACTGCTTCGGTATCATCGGCCAAATCTTTATCAATCTTGACTTGGACCCGTTTCTTTTCCTTAACTGCCATGATTGTCTCATCTCCTGTCTTTTGCTACTACCATTATACTACCTTTTGAGTACCTTATCAATAGATAAAGCCCTGGCCTCAAATCACTTGAGCTTGGCGTTGATCTAAAGGCTGAATTTTTGAGCTGGGTAGCTCTGGCACTCATTTAAAAGCCCCTATTCTTCTGTTTAAGCCATTTAAATCTAGGGACTGTCTGAAAACTTAAAATTCAGGTACAATCTGAGGAAAAACGAATCGAGGCATTCCGATGACAACACCTAAACGATACGAACTGGAAGATGCTCAGTGGGACCGAATCAAAGGATACTTCCCGCCATACCGGACTGGCCGTCCATCAAGCCTAGACAACCGTACCGCCCTCAACGCTATCCTCTGGCTCATGCGCAGCGGGGCTCCTTGGCGTGATCTACCTGAACGCTATGGCTCTTGGAAAACGGTGTATAGTCGCTTCCGAGCCTGGGTAAGTTCAGGCTTGTTCGAACAGGTTTTTCTCGAATTGATTGACGATCCCGACATGGAAAACTTGAGCTTAGATTCAACGATCGTTCGAGCGCATCAAAAGGCCACTGGGGCAAAAAAAACGCCGAATGTATGGTCGAAAATCAAGCTATTGGACTAAGTCGAGGTGGCCGAACGACCAAGATTCACGCACTCGTTGACGGATTAGGGAATCCCTTGGGTTTTCGCCTAACAGGTGGTCAAGTACATGATAGCCAAGTTGCCAGTGAGTTGCTGGAAGGCTTCGATATTTCTCAATCAAATATTATCGCGGACAAAGCCTATGGCACCGCGAAACTTCGCCAGTATATTGAAGATAAAGCAGGCGTCTATACCATTCCGCCAAAGGAAAATACCAAAGACAAGTGGACCTGTGATTACCACGTTTATTGTGAGCGCCATTTGATTGAGAACTTCTTTAATCAGTTGAAGAACTTTCGTAGGATTGCAACGCGTTATGATAAGCTCGCTCATGTTTATCTGGCTACGGTCTACATTGCCTCAATTTGCATCTTACTTAAGTAGTTTTCAGACGGACCCTAGCTTAAGCATAAAGGAGGTTAGTAAGTCTTAAAACCGCTTATAAAGGATTTTGCAGCCTTTTAGGACTAGTAGTACAACCCACTGTTATCGTTGTCGGCCGACTTTTCTTCTTCGGGGTGTTTGGCCGCATATTCTCTAGCCGCTTGTTTATTCCACCAAACGCCAAATAGGTTTTGCATGGTGCCGTACAGGTAATTTTCCACGTTCTTGATGTGCTTCTCATTACTTCTTAGGACGTTAAAGTAGCGTCTCAAGGCTTTAGTCATTAGCGGTTTAAGTTCTTCATCATCAAGTGGGATTATGACGCCAATATCTTTGTGATCTTTCTCAACTCGGTACTTAGCATTTAAGATAATGCCAATGAAGCGCCGCATTTGTTGCGGGGTACGGCACCAAAAACTAAGCAGTCATGTTACAGCACCCAAGTAAAAGCTACGAAGATAAAAAACATTCATCCTCAAAATATGTAACCTAGAAAAAAGGCCTCCAGTGTTAAACCGGGAGCCTTTTTTAGTATACCAATTTCTACTTCACATAAGGCGGCTTATCCCAAGTAACCCACATTCACCGCGGTACTTCCACATTCCGTTATTTTTTGATTGTGAACTTGTCCAAAAAAGAAGTGATATAGGTCGCAGATTGGTTTTAATTGGGGAAAGGAAGTTTGTGAAATTTACTGGTATTACTCCTAGACCATTCCCTTAAATTCAACTGTCTCATTCTTTGTATTAACCAAAAATTTGCCAACACTTCCCCGATACTTCACTGATACTTTAAATGAATACTTGTAATTTACCCGAGTGTATCGAATACTACTAATTCTTCCCTGATACCCTTGACTACGCAAAACTCTCTTCACTTGGTTCCTTTGTCGCTCAGTAATTCTTGCAGAACTCCGATAGATTGTCTTCTTAACGATTACATCTGGATTCAATGGAACAATGTAATCCTTACATTCCAACAATGCCACCAACTTTCTTTGGAATATTGCTTGACGCGTTACGTTTTTCCATTCAGTTTAGAGGGAGTGACGTTTTGAGCGCAGAATTGTTCCCTGAAATCAGCTATTTGGAATAACTGAACCAGAGTACAATTCTACTACTAAAAGTTTCCCCTTAGTTCGTCGGTCGTTAACGCCCGTCGCTTGTCTGTACAATTGCGGTATTGCTACCACCACTCATTATAAACCTACGTTTTCGGTTTAGCCTACTAAAAAACGCCCTAGAAGGCGTTGATGATACGTATTTATTTTTGTTCGATCACCAACTAATCAATGGCACCAAGCCGAAGCTTCGTTTTACCACCCGCGCCGTTAATGGTCGCGCTCACCATTCACCACCCAGCCGTACAGATAACCTTGTTGTGGTATAGCCAGATTTATTGAAGTCGCCCTGGCAAACGTGTCCCCTTGGATTTAGACCCCAGCTTGTCCCCTAGGGCTTTAAAAATCGCACCGGCCATGTTATAATAGTCGTTAAACAATATGACTTTTATGTGTGGCGCTCACCAATTCCAGTTGGTGGGTGTTTTTTTATGTTCTGTTTTAATTGCACAACTAATAATAGACGCTTTTATGCCAATTGTAAAGGCAAATCGTAAAAGTCTCCTTTTTCAAAATGTTTAAAAGGAGACTAGTACACTAGGATAAAAGGAGACAAGGAGACTAGTGTACTAGTGCCCCTTTTATACAAAAACAGGTCTATATTTAACAGCTTTATGCTTTTATCTCCTAATCTCTTAGTGTATAAGGAGACAAGGGGATTAGTACACTAGTACACTAGTCTCCTTAATTTGTTTTATTTAATGTAAAAGTGTACTATTGCATTAAATACATAAGTGAGGTGTCCAAATGGGATATGTTATTGTAAATGCTCAGCAAAAGGGCGGCGTTGGAAAAACAACCGATACTGTCATGGAAGCTGTTGTTGCCTCTTCATTTTACAACAAAAAAGTTTTAGTTATAGATACCGATTTGCAGGGAAATGCAACACAGTTCTTAGCTAAAACATTTCAAGTTTTGACATTTAATCAATCATTCATGAGCTGTATAGAAGATGGTTCCTTAGAAAAAGGGATTGTTTCTCTTTCTGATAACTTGGATTTAATTGGCTCCGATTACGACACAAGAAAATTTGGAGATTTCCTTGATAATAAATTTTCCAGTATAAGTGATCGAACTTTTTATCTTAGCAAGCTAGTAAACAAAATAAAAGATAGATATGACTACATATTTATCGACGTTCCTCCTTCGACAGATATTAAAGTTGACAACGCCATGGTATGTGCTGATTACATTATCGTTATTCAGGAAACACAACAATTTGCTTTCGATGGGTCTAAACGTCTTGTCTTAACATATCTTCAAACATTAGCAGACGATTTTGGGGATAAAGTTCATTTTCAAGTTGCCGGAATACTTCCAGTCTTGCTACAGGCTAAACGTCCACTTCATCAAAGAATCGTAAAAGAAACAATTGAATATTTTGGAAAAGACAATGTATTCAATAATATTGTAAATAACCATGCGAGATTGGAGTGGTATGCAGCTCAGGGGATTCAGTTTGAAGATTACCATGACAAGCGCGTTTGGGGACTATTTGCTGATATATTCTCTGAACTGGAATTAAGAATCAAGTCCTTTGAAAATACAGGAGATATAGAAAATTTCACTTATGCTCATCAGTTTATAACTGGTAACAAGCTTACAAGCAAAGGAAAGGCGATGACTGTCAGTGGCTTTGATCAAGCGAAATAATAATCAGCAGGTTACCATTCAAAAAAAAGCTAACGTTTCAAGAGATTTAGACGCTTCTAAATATAAGAGCTATCAGCGGAAGACACTGAAGGTTGATCCTCCAGTTTACGAATTAGTAAAAACAATTTCTTACGTAACAGATGTGAAAATGTATGATCTCGTTCGTGAGATGGCAAATATTTATCTAGAGAAAAATGTAGATGTCCGTGACCGTGAAAATATAATTCGAATGATAAACCAAAAAGGAGATTAGGAGATTAGGAGATTAGGAGATTAGTCTCCTATTCTCTCAGACGACACGTTCACTTTTTAGACGTATACTTGTCCGTTTAAATGAAGTAGAATGTACACAAAAAAGGCCACCCACCTCGTAATGAGATGAGTGGTCATTTGGTTGTGTCAATCTTGAAGGATTAACTTAATCCTAGCACTATTTACTTTTGAGTTCACGTACATCGCCTTCAACATTGTCTAGGCGTTCGTTGATAACCTTATGCTCACTTCTACTAGCAATAAATTCTTCACGTAGGGTAGTTTGCGAATCAAACAACCGTTCAATTCGCTGGCTGCTATCCTTCATACTTTGGGCAATGTCTTGCAGCCTATCCGTAAAAGGTTTCATGATAGATTGTAAAATTAATCCGAACGCTGTTCGGACAAAAAAGATCAGCTTCCTTTAAAATGGTGTTTACCACAAACCCATTTTTTAGGAGCTGATCTTTTGTCTAGTATAACCTATTCTGAACGAATTAAAATTGAAACCTTTTGTGAGCTAGGACTGACCAATATCCAAATGGCTGAGCGGTTAAAACGATCTCCGTCTACGATTTCTTATGAATTATCTCGTTGTCAACCTTATCAAGCCGAATTAGCACAGGCCAACGCTGAATATAAACGGGCGCATTGTGGCCGAAAAACTAAACTGAATGCCAAATTAAAGCAAACCATTCTAAACCATTTACGTCTAAGCTGGTCACCAGAAGTGATTGCGCATGAGCTTAAACTAGCCACTAAATCTATTTATAATTGGCTATATCAGGGGAAAATTGAATTCTCCTTGAGTGAACTACCTGAACATGGGCTACGCTAACGGCGTAACCTTGACCAACGTTCTAAATATAATCAATCATTAGGGCGTTCAATTGAACAACGACCAATTGTGATTAACCAACGTAACCGCATCGGTGATTTTGAAATAGATACAGTGGTTGGACCTCGTGGACATAGCAAGGCTGCTTTATTAACGCTAATTGATCGCAAATCACGTTTTCTTTGGGCTTACCGATTAAAAGATCGGACAGCGGCGACTGTTAATGAAGCCCTAACTATGTTTCTAACAACTTTTAAGGGACCGGTACACACCTTTACTGTCGATCGTGGAACTGAGTTTAGCAATCTAGTGTCATTTGAACCACAATACGGTATTCAGACCTATTACTGCCATGCTTACACGCCCGCTGAACGCGGCAGTAATGAACGATTCAATCGGAACTTACGTTATTTTTACCCTAAGGGGACTTGTTTTGAGCACATTAGTGCTCAAGATTTAACAACGACGTTACTCGAAATTAACCAGCGCCCCCTTAAAGTACTTAACTGGCAAACACCTTACCAAGTGATGCTGACTAATTTGTCAAAAAATTCGGATTAAATTTGCAATCTACCATTTAAATTAACGCGTAGTGCTAGTCTCGTAACAATTAACTGAATGGAATTAAAAACTGGATCAAACTGCATGAAAAAAGCCCGCATTTGCGGTAACTTCTAAGGCGACTAAACCAGAAAGAAGAATCGTAAATGCAAGGCCGCCTTAAAGTTAGCTCTAAATCCAATTTAATTCAAGTAACTATTCAGAAATTTATCAAAATTGTTTCGCCGCTCTATCGACATTTGCCGAAATCAATTCGTTTTCGCCAAAATTATCGGCAATTAAAAGTCGCTGATATCACGATCTTAGCCTGCATGCTGACTCGAATTGAACTGCGTGATCCTTCAGAAACACACTTTCATCAAATGCTGGTCAAGTCCGGAATTATTGTGCCAGAACGTAGTCGTTATAACCGCCGCTGCCGCGATTTAACGTTTGCTATGAAGCTTGTTCGCAAACAACTATTACGCAAGAACCAGCCAAAAACAACCTATGAAGTCATTGACAGTGCACCAATAACTTTAGTTTCAGCCAGACGCAGTAATCAAGCCAAAGTTTTACGGGGTATTGCCCATAAGGGGTTTAATGCCACTAAAAATGTGTATTATTATGGCTTCAAACTACATGCGATCATGAACAACTCAGGCTATTTCCTTAACTGGGAATTGACACCAGCTAATGTAGACGACCGGTATGTTGCCGAAGAACTCTTGACCAGAACACCAGCACATCAAGTTTTAGCTGACGGCGGCTACCTCAGTCGTTCATTACAAAAGCGGCTAAAGTCAGAAGGTATGAATTTTTGGTTTCCATTGCGCAAAAATATGCGGGCTGCTAAACAAGTCAATTCGTCATTTCTGAAGGATCAACGCCGAAAGATTGAAACAGGGTTCAATAATCTGAACATAGTGGGCCATTTTGAACATCCTGGAATCCATACCTTAAGCGGCTTAGATAGTCGTTTAACTACTATGTTTCTATGGAATGTTATCAATGTTCATAATCAATTAGTGCATGGACGAAGTGGGTTAAAACTGACGATTAATTGAAATATTACAGAACTAGCACTACACGTTAAATTAATAACACACTATTTTAAACGTCTGATTGATTACTTATTGATGTTACATTTAGCGTTTACAGTTACTTAAAAATGAGTTACAATCACAAGAAGTAATGAATTCATCATTCTTAAAATATGAATTTTTAAAGACAAATCATATGGAGATGTTTAATAAAATGAATTCCAAATATCGATTACACTATAACTACTCCAAAAAACGCAATTCGATAGCAGGACTCATTCTGTTTTCGGTTGGGTTAGGATTGAGCTTTACGCAAGTTACACAAGCAAAGGCTGAAGTCATGTCTAGTGACAGTGAAAGCTCAAGTGAGAGCTCATCGGCTGTTATGCAAGTACTTCATAATAAAGAAGTTGCTTTGAAAGCGTCTACAACGTCAGTGACACAAGCAAAAGCGGAAGCTACCGCTACAACACCTAAATCGTCGGCAACAGACTCCCAAGTATCATCTACTTCAGCACAGCAACCCACGATTGCTGTTCAAGATGACCAGTCGTCAGCTAATACTTCATCAGATAAACCGTCAACAACAGTCGCCGCTACATCAAAGAGCAAACTTTTAAATACAACCACACCAGTTATCACCAAATCAACTAATGTCGATGCGTCAGAATCATCGGGTACCTCAGAAAACACCACATCAAGTACTAATAATACCGCTAGTTCTGGAGATGATGACCAAAGTGTTGATATGAACGGAATTCATCACTATATTCCACTCCATCCTGAACGTGGCGCTGATCCGAGTGATAATCGGTGGGGGGCTCTAATGAAATACTGGGATACTTGGTACGGAGTAGGTTATCAAGTATCTGATTCGAAGCCAGCCTTAAGTGCTCCAGGGAACCTAATTTGGCCAGGATCTGGGAGCACAGCAGTCTGGCCAGTAGGATCTGACTACGCATCAATGAATCGATTCATTACTCGAACAATTGAATACCGTGACAAATCAACAGGAGAGTTAATTACCGGTGTAACTCCAGTTGTTCAAAAGGTTCATTATGGAGTTGCGTTTGTGATGGATTTAGTTACTGGCGAAATTTTAGGATATATGACACCAAATACGAATGGTACATTTCCTGATAAACCAACGATTCAACATCGTGCTGATGCATGGTATGTTATTGGAAATAGTAACTTTACAGCCGTGACTTCTCCAGACTTATCTGCCAACGGTTATGGGCAACCTGATATAACCGTGGTAACTTCATCGTCAGTTACCGCTGACGATACGGATCAGACAATTGTCGTTTTCTACACAAAACCGACGCCAACGACTCCTACAGAACCTTCCCAACCCGCGCCTAGCATCCCAACCAGTCCCAACCAACCGCAGCAGCCGATCACGCCTAATTTTCCAACTAAACCAATTAAACCAACTAAACCAATTAAACCAACTAAGCCAATTAAACCAACTAAGCCAATTAAACCAATTAAACCAATTAAACCAACTAAAACGACTGACCTGATTAAAAACAACTCTAATAAAGATGATTCAGATTCATTAGTTAATAGCGATAGACAAGGGCTAACTACCAAAGAAACTTTGGCTTCTAAAAAACAAGTAGCACTACCCCAAACTAATGAGAGATCAGAAAATTCGGTTTCAGTTTTAGGCGTCTTACTACTAGTTTTAGGCAATTTAACCGGTTGGCTGATCTTCAGAAAAAGTAAGAAAATCAATTAAGTAAGTGACAAAGAATTTAAGCATAGTTCTGATAAGAACAAGACTTTATTAATTGGTCTATGTACTTTTGTCAGCACACTATCACTGAACATAATTAAACACAAGGCTGACTTTCTTATAGTTGAGTTAGTCCGTTTTGTGTTATCGAATTGTCAAATCAAGTGCAACACCAAGTTGAATAAAAAGCCCCATAGCGGGTACAATTACTTAACGACCAAGAAAAGTAAAGGGGTGCTCGCTTTAGGCAATCACCATCCTACGGCTCTTATGATGTAATTATGGTCAACCTGTTCGCTATAATTATCTCAAAGGAGTCTTTTATTATACCCACTAAATCTTCTAGCAATTGGATGTAAGCTGATTCCTGAGACAACTTTTAAGAGAGCGTATAATGAATAAATCGTCTCTCAAAAGGAAGGAATTTTTGGCAAATTCTATAATTAATCCGAACAAAAATAAAAAAAGGCCCAAAGCAATCCCTTACAATGGTAGTAGTTAATTCCAACCAGTTATAAGGAGTGATTACTTTGGGTACTTCTACTTTATCACGTTTTCAACGTGGTGCGCTAGCTCAACTGGTCAGTGAAGGCCATCATACTTACCAAGATATGGCTGACGCCTTAGGCGTTGCCAAATCAACTATTAGCTATGAATTAGATCGGGTCAAACCCTATGATCCCGAATTAGCGCAACAAGACGCAGATCATAAAAGGCGGGCTTGTGGTCGCCATTCAATTCTAACGCCATCATTGACAATTTTAATTACCAACCACCTACGTTTAACTTGGTCACCAGAAGCGATTGCGACAGCTTTTAACCTGAGCACCGCTTCAATTTATAATTGGCTTAAGCTTGGCTGGTTACCTTTCAACTTGGCTGATCTACCTAATCGAAATGTCCGACAGCGCCGAGCTAATGAGCATCGTGGCACATTTACAAGTGGGACTTCCATTGAACAACGACCAAAATCTGTCAATCAGCGATTAGCTTTTGGTCATTGGGAAGTCGATACGGTACTTTCTAGCCGAGGTCAGTCACGAGCATGTTTGGTCACTTTTGTAGAACGTAAAACCCGACTTCTATGGGCTATCAAAGCCCCTAATCGCACCGCCAAGACCTTAAATGATACCTTTGGAAAGTTTATGGGGACCTGCGGTTCCCAAGTGAAATCTATAACTGTTGATCATGGTAAGGAGTTTGCCGATTATCGATCCATAGAACAAGACTATCAGATTAAAGTTTATTTTTGTCACCCGTATTCACCATGGAAACGGGGATCCAATGAATATTTCAATCGACGGTTACGTTGGTTTTTCCCGAAAAAGACTAACTTTGACCAGATAACGACTGATGAAATCCTAGCAGCACTTGAGCTTATTAATCAACGACCATTAAAAATCCATCATCAACAGACTGCCATTGAAAGTTTCCGGGCTTGTTCGGATTAAACTTGTAATTTGCCAATTACTTATCCAAAATGCACTAACCTCTATTAGTTTTATTTCCATATATCTGTTATTTCACTCCTATTTAAATTTTTTCTTCACTGCCCTGCTTATTTAATGAGAAATTTATCTATACACACTGAATTTCTTTCGATACCGAATAAAGGTTGTCCGCTTAATCCCAGTATTTCGAGCCACATCCACATCGCTCATACCATTTTGATAAAGTTTAAAGGCATGTAACAAACGGGGATCATCTTCAGCGTATTGAGGCTTGCGACCATGATATTTGCCCTGCTGTTTGGCTAGGGAAATCCCTTGTTGCTGACGCTCAATGATCCGCTTACGTTCACTTTCAGCTTGGTATTTATAAAGTTCAATAATGAGGTTGGTCATGAGTTGACGTAAATTGGGGTCAGCAATCCCCGTCATGGACGGCAAATTCAACACATCTAGGGTGGCCCCCTTATTTTGAATGGTGTTCATAATCTTAGTTAAGTCCTGGTTGTTTCGGCCCAAGCGGTCTAATTCAGTAACCAAGACAATATCACCTTCACGGATATAGGCCAGCATCTTTTGCAGTTCTGGCCGATTAGTGTTAGCCCCACTTAATTTATCCGTAAATAATTTATCAACGCCTCTTAAAGCAGCTAACTGTCGATCTAAATGTTGCTCCTTGGAACTCACGCGAGCATAACCGATTTTAGCCATTTTCAAGCCTCCTTTTGGACAGTTCTAATGAACATTTGTAATTCCTAGTATAGCACAGAAACAAAAACGGCCATTAGGGTATACCCTATTGGCTAGATTGGTTTAGTCAAACAAAAATCTTAATTGGTTCCTTATAAGAGCATATAATTCCATCATCACAACTGTCCTGCTATAATTATGGTAAAGGTGGTGGATCTCGACATTGTTGCTGAATACGGCATTGATATTTCTAAACTGTATGACAAGATCAAAAATGTTATCGTTCGGGAAGTAAAGAATATGACCGAATTAGAAGTAATTGAGGTAAATGTGAATGTTGTTGATGTCAAGACAAAGGAGCAACATGAAAAAGATTCGACTTCTCTGCAAGATCGCGTGAGCGATGCCACAGACAAAACGAAGGAAGCCGTCAGTAAGGGCGCAAAGAAATCGAAGGAAACATTAGGTGACAGCATTGATAAAGTAACGTCTGACAATAAATCTAGTCGTGTTAACTAAGGGAGTGAGTAAATATGGGACTTATATGGTCATTAATCGTCGGGGCAATCATTGGTGCCATTGCTGGCGCAATCACTAACCGTGGTGCTGCTATGGGCTGGATTGCAAATATCGTAGCTGGTTTAATCGGTGCGTGGATTGGCCAAGGGCTCCTTGGCACTTGGGGCCCTTCGTTAGCTGGCATGGCATTGATACCATCGATCATCGGGGCAATTATTTTAGTTCTGATTGTTTCATTAGTTGTTGGTCGAACCAGTAAAAAGTAAGGGGGAATTTTATGGACGTCTTGAAAAGTGTATTTAAGTTTATGATTGCTTCTACGCTCATTGTAGGTGGTGTCCTCATCGGTGGCACCGTCTTGGCTGCTAAGAAAGTAGATGGCATTGGTGATACATTGCAACAAAAATTACATGGATAATTAGCCAAATTTATCTGTATTAGGCTTCTTAGAACGTAAATGATTGAGCAATTGAAGATCAGTTAATCAATATTTAAATTTGCAATCTACCTTATAAGTGTCATTCACACTATCTCTTGTAGGATCTCCTTATTAGACAAGCAAATTAAAATGTGGAATAATACTGTTGTAACAAATACATTATGGGAGGTTATATTATGAGTCTAGATGACAAAATTGATAGCACCAAAGATAAGGTAAGTGGAAAAGCTAAAGAAGTTGAAGGCAAGGTTACGAACGACAAGGCCCGCGAAGCTGAAGGTAAGGGTCAAGGTATTCTAGGTAAGGCTAAAGATAAACTGTCAGATGCCAAAGATTCTGTTAAAGATACGGTTGATAACGTAAAGGAAAAGTTAGATAAAGACGATAAATAAATTATCATTTTTAAGAAGACCAAAATCTGGTCTTCTTTTATTTTTTCACGCTTGTTACCTTGTTTTTTCTCCACACTGTAATACGCGGCTTATGTGGTCGCTGCGGCTTTTTACGTTACCACCGTCCATCTTTAAGCTGATGTTCTAAGTCACCCAAGCAACGTGTCTCTGTGCGACTGACAAGGCCAAATCTGCTATTTACCATCTGGCCCATGCCGGCCACCTCCAAATTTTGGGCAAAATAAAAACGCCACGCTATTTAGCACGACGTCTATTATCCTTACACCATCTTATCGAGCCGAGCACCCGCCTGTGCCCACTCCGGAAACTCATACCCGTATTTACTATGAATTAATCATGATATCGCCAC
>CP079701.1 GCA_021383565.1 Levilactobacillus brevis
TTAAAGCGGATTGGAGAAATGGAAAATGGCTAATGACTTTTTAGGCAAGTTAGCAAAGCAGGCTAACCAACAACTAGGCGATAACGAAAGCCCATTTAAGCAAAAAAAAGAAAGCACTCGTCCAGTGCAAGTTCGAGAAACCACTTACAAGCAAGTAAAAGACATTGCCTATCGACAAGAAGCCAAGATAGTTGATGTCATAGACTCTATGCTAAAGTTTGCAATCAATTCAGATGAATTTAATAATAAATAATAAAAAATAAATAATTTATTTTTTATTATTCTGTCCATGCTTACGTTCTCTCAGACGACACGTTCACCTTTTAGACGTATACTTGTCCGTTTAAATGAAGCAGAATGCACGCAAAAAAAGCCACCCACCTCGTGATGAGATGAGTGGCTTTTTGGTTGTGTCGACTTTGGAGGATTAATTTAATCCTAGCACTATTTACTTTTCAATTCACGTACATCATCTTCAACATTGTCTAAGCGTTCGTTGATAACTTTATGCTCGCTTCTGCTAGTGATAAAGTCTTCACGTAACGTATTTTGCGAATCAAACAGCCGTTCAATTCGCTGGCTGCTATCCTTCATGCTTTGAGCAATTTCTTGCAGCTGATCCGTGAAGGGCTTCATAATAACCATCAAAGCTGCATAGATACCCGCGACTACGGCCAAAGCCAAGGTGATTAATTCAATCCAACGATCAAAGGTCATTACTACCACCCGACTTTCTGACCAGCTTTACATACTTCTTGTTAGCTGAGATGTACCCAACAGCAGTCTTAATCCGGTACACCTTACCATACTTGACTGCTTTACCGTAGATGGTACTTCCCTTGGAGAAGTGAACACGGCGCTTATTAGCCTTGTCTAGGGCTGGCTTACCATATACATTAACCTTACGGGTAATCACTTCGTACAAGCCGTTATCAGCCCAGTATGAGGCTTTCTTAGCCGTTGCCTTGGTAACCTTACCAGACAGCTTACCATCGAAGTCATAACTGCAATCCACACCGTGCCAGTTGTTGGTGTATTGCCAAGCGTTGGCCTTAGCTACCCCTGGTTGACTGACACCATAAGCCGCCACCCAGATTGTCTTATTTACTAACTGGGACCGATTAATTCGGCCATAATTGAACCAACTACCTGAGCCGTACGTAACCACATTCTTGTACCCGTGACTAATCAGGTACCGAAGGAAGACATTAACCTGACTGGTCGTCTTCCAGGGTAAATCGGGTGCTTCAACATCAATTGCAAGTACCGTGGACTTATCTAATCCCATCTTATTCACCCAAGCCAGAAAGTATTTAGCTTCAGCAGTTCCTCGTCCATGAAAGAAGTGGTAAACCCCAACGGTATTGAATACTTTGAAACCATTGGAAATCTGGTTACCAGCATTGGGACTTAGATAACCCGTACCTTCGGTTAACTTGACCATAATACCTTCTGCTCCCCAACCTTTGAGTTGCTTCATGTAAGCTAAGGAATCAGCTTGGTACGAGGATAGGTCAACAATTTTCTTAGTCATTGATGTCAGTCCCTTCTGATGGGGTAATGACCTCCGTTGGCGCTGGGGTAACTACTGGAGCGTGATTATCCCCACCGGCAACCTTGTAAGCTTGGTAAGCAGCTTCCACCTTGGCCCCGGCCGTTTCCGTGGAAATGCTCTTGCCGAGGTTCTGCATTGCGTTGACCACGTACTTGACGGCCTCAGCCTTGCGGTCGCTATTGGACAGCGGGGCCATGACTGCCATTTCTGCTACGATCGCAGCCGCGTAGTTGTCCGCAATCTCAAGGTCGTGTTTGGTGCGCTCGTCCTTTTGCGTGGCGATTTTAGCTTTAATCAGTGGCCGTAGCAGTGCATAAATGGCTGGCACTAAGGTCAGCACGAAAGTTAAAACGGAAGCAATATCAAAAGTACCTTCAATCATTAAAATTTTGGCGGGAAACCCATGATTTCAATCATGGGAGGAACGCCCATGTTTCGCAACGTTAGTTGCGTTTTAGCAGAGGCCTTCCCGCCTTCCCCCTTTCTGTTCGTTGGTTCTCAATGTAGTGTTCGACTGTTTCTTTTGACATATCCCCTAAAGTGCCCATGTAATAGCTTGGCGACCAAAGGTGACCGCCCCAAACTATTTGTCGTGTTTCTGGATGAATTTTGAACCATTCGCGTGCTGAGACACCCTTTAATACCTTGACAATATTGGCCGGCGCGTACTTTGGTTTAAAGCTGATTAGCAGATGGATATGATCAAGCATGACTTCGCCTTTCTCAATTTCAATTTCGTTTTGATTCGCAATGTTTTGCAAGATTGTCAACATCTCCTTTGCTAATCTTGGTGTGTTAAATATTTGTTTCCGATACTTCGTTACCCAGACTAAATGGAAGTGAAAATTATAAACATATCCGCGTTCGTGTTTCACGTTTTCTTTTGACATATGATTTACTCCTAACGTTCATAGATAAACGACTTCGTTGTTTAAATGCGGTGACAGTCGTATAATAATTATAGTCTAAGGAGGTGATATATGTGACTAAGAAAATGTCTGAGTTCAAATACCATTACGGAATTAAAATGCGAATATTCCCATCTCGTGAGCAGAAACATCAGATTGACAACAATATCAACGCAAGCCGTTTTGCTTACAACGAAATGGTGGCTATCGACAAAGAACTATTTCAATTGCGTAAAGTAAAGTGTTACATTGCTTCGGTTGTTAATCGCATTGCCTACCTGCAGAAACGTAAAAACAACACACAAATGTTGTTTGCACTACATCCTTGGTTATCAGGTACCAATGTAGGTACCGACGTTGTAGATCAAGCACGACGAGCTTATCAGAGCGCGTGGCGTTTATTTCGACAAGTACACAGATCTGGCACACCAAAGTTCCATAAAAAGCAGATGAGTGGCAGCTTTCAGCTCCCAAATCGCTATGCTAAGGTTCAGCCGAATTTGTTCAATGGCAGTTGCCGTTTTCTCGATTCTAAGCATGTGAAAATTAGCTTGATTGGCCGATTGCGTGTGTCTGGGTCACATAGACGCTTGTTTAGTTGTGGCAATGATGTTCGTATTGGAACAATCACTGTCTCGCGCGATGCCACTGGGCGTTACTACTTATCTATGCAACTAGGATCGGACACCCCGTTTGTTGTGGGTGGCAAGCAACAGATCTCTCCAGTAGGCATTGACCTAAATACTGACAATTTCCTAACTGATTCAAACGGCAACATCGTTGCCAATCCACGTTACTATCGCTCTATCAAGGGCAATCTAGCCAAAGCCCAACGTAAACTTTCTCGTCGCGCGCTACGGGCTAAAAAAGAAAATCGGCCGCTTCGTGAAGCTAAGAATTATCAGAAACAACGTGTATTGGTGGCCACCCTCCAGCGAAAAGTTGCTAATCAACGTAACAACTTTCTACATCTTGTCTCAACAACACTTATCAAGAACCACGATTTAGTTGTTGCAGAGGAGTTGCGGAGTAAGAATATGTTACGAAACCATGCATTGGCAATGAGCATTGCTGATGTTGGCTGGCGAACTTTTTTAGGCATGCTGGCCTATAAAGCCGACCTATACGGCCATAAATTTGTCACCGTTAATCCGCGTAACACGACGCAAACCTGTAGTGAGTGTGGATATTTGATGTGCGGTGATAAAAAACTGACCTTAAAAGATCGTGAATGGACTTGCCCACAGTGCGGTAATCACCACATTCGCGATTGGAATGCTGCTAAAAACATTCTCAAAAAAGGCTTGGCAAGTGCTTAACTTGTTTGCCCGTCTGGCAACCTGCGGGCATAAAAGGCTTTGATAATTAGCACGTAAGACCTGCATGCAGGCAATTGCTGTATCTAAGCAAATTGTGGTCGTTGCACCGTTAGGTGCAGTTCTCACAAGCTTCCGACTTTAGTCGGGAGTGGTTGACAAATAACACCCTCTCAAAATTATTAGGTCATGCCAGCGCCGGCACTACTTTTGTCGGGATTGCAATACTGCGGTAAGAACGGCTTTGTCCTTTTCCAGTTCAGCAATGCGGTTAACTAAGATAGTGACGACCTGGTTAGGGTCGGCTTTAATCATGTCTGGTGCCGGTTGTTGCTCTTTAATTGGTTTCGTCATTGCTTTTCACCCCCTTTAAGGTAGCCACGTCGTCGCGCAACTTTCTCAGAACCGGGATAAGCAGAACCCACAGCTTTGAGTAGTCCACACCCTCAAGTTCACCGTCTAGTCCGTAATACAGGAACTTGTTGAGTCCAAGCTCTTGCAAGTCCTCAGCGATAAGTCCGGGCTGCTCTGCGGTGGTAGCGTCCGGGTTCGGCTCTTTGTTCTTGCTGGCCGAGTCAACAATGTCTTGAATTGAGGGCTTGTCAAACCAGTATTTTGGCTTGGCTTTAAGTAGCGCAGCAGATAGCGTGTCAAGGTCGTACATGTCATGAATGTCCTGCTTGTACTTGCTGGCAGAGGCAACTCGGGCAAGTCCGCCGTGAACGGTGACGTAAACGTTGGCCCCGTGAGAGTTCGTGACGTTGTAAATTGAGTTTGAGCGAACCATACTGGTTCCCGTCCCAGACTCAAGGTGCAAGTCGTCGTTGGGGCCGTCTGGCTGTACGAGCTTGGTGTGCAGTCGAGTTGGTGCGTAGACGTTTGGTGCAGTGAGTCCAACAGCGTGGCTTAATCCGTTACGGTCAACTGTAAACACGTCGGTTCCATCGGAGTTGCCGAGCGCGATTTTCAGCCCGTTCATGTAGGTGCGGCCCACCAGATTGCTGCGGGAACTGTCTTGCATTTCATTTTTGATACCGCCAGCATTAATAATAGTCGTGGTGTAGTTGGTTTCGGTTCCGTCTACTGCGTTGCCCGCCGTGTTGTAACTAGCCCAAGAATTGGTATTCAGGTCGTAGTATTGCGTTTGGCCGCTTACGACAAGCTCACCCTGCGCCATTGCGACAGTACCTTGCGCAGAAATTGGCTGGTAAAAACGTGGGTCTTGCATAATTGAGTAAGACGACCATACGACACCACCGTCACCAAGAGAGATAAGCGGCGCGTCAATCGAGGCCCCGGAAATGTTGGCACCAACTAATTGTTTTTGAAACGGGATAGACGACCACTTATTTGAGAGGTATTGCTGAACGTCGTCCACGTTTTCGGCCTTTAACGTAATCTGTGAGTCATTGACCGCGTTACCGGTCGAGCCGGGCACGGTGATCGTTTTCGTTTCATTATGGTAAGCGGCGGGGTCACTGCCGGAATTGGTATCAGTACCGTATCGAGTGCCACTAGTCAGGTCTTTAACAGGAACGTAGGCCACGCCCCCATTGTAGGACGTGTAGTAGACCCACAAAATACCGGACTCAATGACTTTCCCGTTGTAGGTGGCAGACAGTCCGCTATAGGTATAGGCCCGGGTCGCCGCAGTCATTGACGGCGATTGCTTAATAGGGTGCTGTCCCGACCAAGTGAACCGGCCAGAGGCAGCGACTTTGGTGCCGTCGTTAGAAACTTGCACCGTAACAGTTTTGGTAGTGCTGCCCGTCCCACCGTTCGTGCTGTCGTCGTGATAGTTCAGGTATTGCTCGGTGTCGGTCACCTTGAACCACAATGCCCCGTCGTCGGCCCCCGTTGGCTGGTTAGGTTGAAAGTAAACATTGTCAGCAAAGTAGGTCTTTGAAACGTTACCCACTTCGGTGCTGGCTTTCGTTGCCTCGTCGTGTGCGGTGTTTGCGGTGCTCTGTGCATTATCGGCAGCAATCTTGGCGGCGTTGGCGGTGGTGTTGGCAGTATTGGCCGTGCTCTTTGCAGCCGTGGCGTTCGTGTTGGCAGTGTTAGCCGTGTCCTGCGCGTTGCCAGCGGTTGTCTGTGCAGTGTCGGCAGTAGTTTGTGCAGAACCAGCTACCGTCTGTGCTTTCTCTGCCGTTGCTTGAGCACTGCTGGCAACAGTTTTGGCGTTGGTGGCTGTGGTTTCCGCACCTTTTGCAGTAGTTTGAGCAGTGTCAGCAGCAGTCTTGGCAGCCCCAGCAGTGGTGGTGGCCGAGTCCGCTTTTTTAATAGCGTCGGTCGCGTTTTTGGTGGCGTTCTCTGCTACGGTATGTGCAGAGTCGGCCGTATTGCTTGCTGAAATTGCGTCAGAATGCGCCTGTGCAACGTCTTTTTTTAGCTGTGTTAGGTCAGAGTCGACATTCAATTTCTTAGGAGTGATGGTCGAGTATTCGCCCAGAGTCAGCTCGTGCACTGAGGGGTCGGACTTGGATTTTGAGACTTTGATAACGCGAGCGTCTACGATCATAGCCGGGTTTAAATCAAAGTCCACAACCCGAAAGTCGTCACCGATACCGCCCGCAATATCTGACCGAACTTGAACGGTGTAATTGTATCGAGGGTGGTTGTACATTTTGAGCTGCTTCTTACCCCACGCCAGCAGGCCGGCTGAGTTTTTAATGGTGTCAGAGGTTATGGTTCCCTCTAACCACGTTGACCCCCGGCCCTTGATGTCGTGGTTGTACTTAGCGTTGGCGTCCGGGTCAGTCAAGAACGCAACACCGTTGTTGGCGTCCTCAATGGTGGCCCCGTCGTTCCCCAGCACGTACAGCTTAGTAACAAGAGCGTCGTCAACCAGTTTGCGGTCAACACCCACCAAGTCGTTGCGGTAGTCCAACCGGGTTCGTTTAGTGCTGCCGATATGGTCAGACACTTCAACAATCTGGTCGGTAACGTCGCCCACGCTGTCGAGCTTTACGTAGCAGTCAACGTCTAGGTCATAGTCCGCAGCGAGTTGCTGCAAGTAAGACTGAGCCGAGCTGCTGCCGTCGTACTCTTCCTTGAGAGTCATAATTGACTTTGAATTATACTCAAGCCGCCACCCGGATTTGGCCAGCAGGTTGGTGAATGCAGTTTCGGCATTTACCGAGTTGCTGCTGAACGCCGTCGGGATAGTCCGGGCAAGTTTCCACTCACAGAGGTTCTGAGCGTCAAAGCTAAATGACTGGTCAGTTTCTTTGCTGCTCTGGTCAATATTCATCATGCGCATAACATAATGCTTTTGGTTTTCAGAGTCGTAGTAGAGCAAGTGGTTGCCGGGTACGATGTTCTGAGCGTCCGGGGCATTACTTGGCACGGTGATACCAGTAATGGTGTGGTCGTAGGTCTTTTTATTCGCAGCCAAGTTGATGGTGTTGAACGTGTCTTTGAGGTCTTCCCAAGCAAAGGCACTGTCGTCCTCGGCAATGCTTTGGTCGATGGTATCGCCCCAAAATGGGGTTCCCGCTCGTACATGGTTACTCAGTAACCCGATACGCCGCAATTGATTATCAAGAATAATATATTCGTCGTCGCGCATAATCTCGCAACCTTTCTATTGGATTGCCGGCCGAACACTCACGGAAATATCAACGTCGGGGCTTGAGGGATCAAAGGCAAGGGTGTTGTCCTTGCCACCGTCTAGCATGAAAAACGTCGAGTCCGGTGTAATTAGATAGTCGGCCGGTTCGTTATTCAGGAACACATGCCCGGTGTCGCAGTTAATATGCAGCTCGTCACCGGCATGGAAAACCTGTTGGTCAAAGTCGGACAAGTCACTATTTCCGGTAGCGCTTTGGTCGGGAATGGTGGTGCTGTCCCCAGAACTTGCAGCAGTGTCGGGCTTGACCGGGTTAACCGGGTTCGAGTCGGTGCCGTAAATTGCTTTGCCGGCAGTGTCATAGTAAGCCGCATAACGTCGGCCACCGGAGTAACTAATGTAACTCAGCCAGTAGTAGCCGTTTTGGAACACCTTGCGGTCATAGTAAACGGATTGCCCGGCGGCGTACGTAGCGGCGACTGAGCCACTAGTGTCTGGGCTATTGCGGACGTTGACGTTGGCGTTAAACTTGAACGTCCCCTTGGCTTCAATTGAGTAGCCTTCTGGGGTCGAACCTGGTGCCGGTGGAATGCCGTTAGAACTGGCCGTCCCTGAGCCACCTGTTGTGGTTGCCCCAGTAGTTTTAGCCGGTGCCGGTGCGTCTAGCAGCTCTTCAACCTTGTAATCGGTAATCGTCTGGAAGACGTTTTTGTAGGCAACCTTGGCCTTATCTTCGGTGATGTCGTGCTTGGCCGTGAAGAACGCAATGCTTCCCAGGTCAAAGTCGAACTTGCAATCAGTGTCAACGAACGTGACCCGATCCTTGCCGAAATGAACCCCACTGTCCATGTAAGTCGCCGTTTTTGGGTCCCATTGGTCAATGGCATAGCCCCAGTTGATCGCGGTGGTGCCGTCGGCTTGCTTGACGTACTGCTTAACGATACTGAACTGGCCGAAGAAGTCAGAGAACGCGTCAACCATCTGGTTGTTGTCCAGGTACTTGGTGGCTTTCTTATACTTGACCGCGACCGTTTCGTGATTACTGCTGTGAGCCAGACTCATGGCAGAACCATAGTACAGGTTCTTGTAGTCCACACCCTCAGTACCATCAGCGAAATTACTGCCCAGTTGAACGTAGGCCTGCGGGTAACCACCACCCTTAACGTCCTTGAGGCCAATTCGCCCGCACGTCCGTTGCTTGGTGTCCAGAATGTAAACTTCAACCTTGGCCATAGCCCGGTAATTGTGCTTGCCGTTGTACTTGCTGTGGTGTAGTCGGACTGATAGTTTCCAGTTCTTTGGCGAGTACGGCAATGCTTGGTGAAGCTCACCGGGGCCGTACCATTGTTCGTGGGTATTGACCTTACCAAAGTTGTAAGTTCCGTCAGAGTTCTTGGCTACCCGCAGAGAGGCGTCGGTTGAGGCCATTGCCCCGTCAATGTCGAGGTTGATGGTGCTAACCGGGTTCGCGTTCTCTTTAATCGCAGTCCACGTTGAGAGCGTAGTGCAGGGGTCGTGAACTAGCATTCGGGTCTTGTCGTCGCTGCTCGTCCCGTCGCTGCCAGAATCAACGTCGGCGTCGCCACCTAGTTGGATAAACTCAGTGGATTGCTCGCCCGTGTCTTTAAGCACGGTGAACGTCTTCACGTCCTTGTTGAACGTAGCAACAATGATCGCGCCAACGGGCGTGTTTCCCTTAACAGGTAGCACCGCCGTGGTCGAGGCGTCGGCAACGTCCCAGTCTTGCTGCTCAAGGAACCCGCGCGGGTCTGAGCAAACAAAGGTGATAGTTGACGACCAATCAGAAACACCGTCGTTTAGCGGCTCGGGGTCACTAATCTGCGTAATGTGGGCGTAGAACGTATAGCCCGGCAGGTCGTCGAACGTCAACGGGTACTCAGTACCACGTTCCTCTTGCGGGTCAATGAATGCAGCAGAAAGCTCACGAATTTTTTGCTCGGCCAGTTGACCACCAGCCACCGAGTACAGTTGCGAATACGGCGTTAGGTAGTAGACCGGAACGTTGATGGTCAACGCCCCATAAGACGACCCCTGATACACGGGGCCGTAACGGGCAGGAATGACCTGCGAACTTTCTGTGATTGCAGGGGTGACCGGCAATAGTACCTTGCCCATGACTAGGCCCAGGTCATCGTTGGTCTTGCCCTTGTATGAAAAACCGTTACCTTTGATAATAAGACCCCCTAGCCTCGTTTGTTTGCGTCAAGTTGGTAATGCCGGCTCTTCTCGCCGTTGTAGGCATTGTAGACTGCCCGCGAACTGATACCAGTTGGTTTCTGAGCAACCAGTGTCATGAAGTCCGTCATCAAGCCAATCAACTTATCAAGTTTATTATTAATTGTGGAAGTATCTGCCGCAACGCTTTGCGGCGCGGTTTGGCGGTTTAATGCAGAGTCCTGATTGGCGAACTGTGCAGCCACCTTACCGATAATCTCCCAGCCACGTGAACGCTTGGTCATGTCCAATGGCACAATGGCCTCGGGGTGGTTATGTTCGGCAACTTCAACCATTTGGTGACGGCTAACAATCCCGCCGTTTTCGTACCGGCGGTGTCCAGTTGGCCCCCAGCCTCCTGTGTGCAGGTCGCGTCTCCAGTTAGAGTCATTGAACATGGCTAGTATCTGGTCATAGGCCGATAAAATGTTTTTGTGTCCCGATACAGCGTAGTGCGTGAAGGTAGAGTCGATAAATTGTAGAAGTCCCTTTGACGGGTGGCCTGCTTTGGCATTGGAATCCCAATGGTTAACGACCGACGCATTGCCGCGCGATTCGTGCCAAATAACATGCTTAATCTTTGCCAACTCACTAGCTGTCAAGCTAACGTGCATAGCCTTAGCGGCTTTCTCAATCATGCTGGTTGAATAACCACCACTTGCAGAACCAAAGTCGGGAGCAACCAGCGGGGCAAGGTGCTTGGCAATGAAGTCAAACACACCACTACCGAGTTGGCTCTTGACCAGCTTTTGCAGAGCGCCGCTTGCCTTTGGCGTCTTGCTCTTGCTGCCACTCTTCGCTGAGCTGCTCCTGATTTTGGTAGGGTCAAGCCAGCCGGCAGTAGACGAACCACCGATACTAAACATTGCGTGCTTGGTAGCACCAACGTGAACGTGAGTACCGCTAGGCCCCAGAACCGCGATGGCTTGACCGGCCTTGACGTGATCGCCCTTGCCGACTAAGAACTTGGCACCAGAGTTGTACTTGCCGTTCAATTCTTGGTAGATGTAGTTAAGACCACCGCCACCAATAACAAGGTTTTGACCGATACCAGAGGCACCACCCCAACCTGCGGGCGCGCCACCTTCACGCAGAACAGTACCGGTGTTCATAGCGTGCACGGTCTTACCACCCGAGAAGTCTACCCCGTCATGTTGCGAGTACCCACCGCTGACGGCGCCCCGGTTACCGAAGCCGGACGTAACCCGCCAACCAGCACCAGGACTATGCGTAACTGGCCCTCCGGCGTCTCCGCCAGCATTAATAGCCGAATTAATCATGTCCCAGGCGGCAGACCACCATGACTTGACTTGCTTAACCAGGTTGCCCTTGAACATGCCAGCCAAGCCCTGTTGGACATCACCGGCAATGTTGCGGAAGTTCAGCTTACTGGTGAAGAACGACTTCAAGCTGTCTACGGGGTGAGCCGCAATCTTACCGGCAGTTGAAATCATTGATTTAAACGAGCCAAGCGCATTCTTGGCCCAGTCAATGGCACCACCGGCTTTTTGACCGAGCCAACTAGCAGCGGAACCCAGGGCGCTACCAATGCCACTGAGAATGCCAGTACCGTTGGCAAAGTGGCGTACCCCAGCACGGCTCATGAGTCCTGCGGTTTCGGACGCCGTAAAGACTTCGGTGTGGGCCGGAACTATGCCCGTCCAGTTACGCTGAGTTGGCATGAAGCTACTGCCATCAGGTAAAACGGCCAGTTCACGGTTCCCCGTTGCAGGGCTGTCGTTACCGTCGTTCAGGGTTGCCAGAGTTGGCTTAGTGATCGGGTTGCGGCGTCCCGCGCCGGCCCCAGTACCTTGAGCGTAGTGCGTGGAAAGTAGGCCGATAGTGTGCTTCTTACCCCCGAACTTGGAAATAACCCAGTTAATTGCCCTAATACCAGCATTAATAACCTTGGCAACCGCACCTAATCCTCGACCAACCTTTTTCTTGATTGATGTCCAGATGTTACCGGTGAACTTAGCAACCGCGTTCCAGATTTTTTTCCAGTAACTTTGGATATTGCCGAGCCACTTGTGTACGGTGTGGTAAATCGCCTTGACCGGCTTACTGACGTACTTTTTAATCCGTTTCCATGCGGACGAGGTGGCATGCTTGATGGTTGACCAAGCGCCCTTCACCGCGTGAACGACCGCGCGAACAATGTACTTGTTAACCGCCGAACGAACCCTTTTGACCGGTTTAATAACATGCTTTTCAACGGCTTTCCATGCGGACGAGGTGGCGTGCTTAATACCTGACCAAGCAGAGCGAACGACCTTGGAAATGCCCCTAGCGATATGGCCGACAGTCTTAGAGATACCGCCCCATACCTTCCGGGTGATTTTGCCGACTGACCTGAATACCTTAGACGTGACAGACTTAATACCCTTCCATGCAGAACGGACGGCTTTACCAGCAGCCTTAGACACGCGGGAAATTGTCTTGCCAATTGGTTTCCAGAGCTTGGCCGAAATCTTTGCGACAGCACCAAACACCTTAGAGGTGACAGACTTAATGCCGTTCCATGCTGCTGAAACGCCCTTGCCGACAGTCTTAGCAACGTCAATAATTGGTTTCTTAATTTTCTTGAATGCAATAACTGCAAGACCAACTACCAACGCAATTGGAATCACAATTGCCATTTTCAGAGCTGTCTTAATGAAGTTGGCGGCCCCTTTAAAGATGTTGCCAACGCTCTTGATTGCCTTTGAGGCACCCTTTACTAATGGCTTAAAGAAATTGCCAACGTGCTTAAACCCTTTACCAAACGCGGTTTTCCAGCGCTTGACACCTTTGCCAATAGACTTGCCGACGTTAGAAACGGATTTTCCGATTGACTTTTCCCAACCGAGTTTCCCAGAAAACGCATTGCTGAGAGTCTTTTTCCAGCTCTTGGCATTGGATTGGATCAGTTTACCAATTTTCCCGCCGCCTTTTTCACCGAGCCAGCTACCAGCAGCGGCACCAACCGCAGTACCAACACCGGGCAAAATGAGAGAACCAAGGACGCCACCAATACCACCACCGGCAACTGAGCCAGCAGTTTGGCCGACTTTCTTGCCGGCGTTTTTCTTGTTGATACCGATAAGGTCAGTTGCAGACAGTGCAAGGCTCAGGGGTGAGGCTTTAAGCGCACTCTTGGCCCCAGTCTTAAGTAATCCCTTGGCACCACCGCCGCCCGCTTTTGCGAGGTCAGCAATACCACTGAACATACCCTTGCCAGACTTGAGGCCACCAAGCAGCCCCTTGCCGTCTTTGAGTCCGCTAAACATGCCCTTGAAATTGATTTTCTTAAACCCGCCTTTGAGAACGTCCCGCAGGCTCTTGAGCGCTTTACCTAATGGCGTTAGCTTTCGGGTTGCACCCTCGGCGTCCTTGCCAAGACCGAGCAACTTCTTGCCCCACGTCATTGACTTGCCGACACCTTTAAACAGACCGGCAACCGGCCGCAGTACAAGGGTCAGGGCCTTGAATGCACCGTTCATGAGAATGGTCGAGGCAATCATGTCACCAAACAGCTTAGGGTGCTTGGCAGCAAAGTCACCGACTACTTGCAGAACGGGCAGCAGGGCCTTGAGCGTAGCAACAAAGACCTTGAGACTGTCTGAGCTAATCTGTGAAAAAATCTTAAAAAAGCCCTTGATGTCTTTGGCGTGGGCCGCAATCGAGTTAGATACTTTGGTGATTGTCTTGGCGAGTCCATTCATGAAGCCGTCCATTGCGCGTGGTACAGACTTAATGTTGAACGCCTGAGCAAACGCCTTGGTAATCGTGTTGAAACCACGGGTCGCCGCAGTCCCAACCTTAGTGAACTCTTTTTCGGTATGCTTGTCGGAAACCCACTTGGAAACGGCCCCCAGAATAGGGTTCTCAGCTTTCATGAATGGCTTTTCGATGTCACCGAGTAGAGCCGGCACCCGCGCCTTGATTACACGTTCCATACCGGGCAACGTCTTCATAAGGTTTTCGGACGCGTCACTGTACTTTTTACCAAGTTGGTTCATGACATTTTCGGCGTCCTTGGCTGAAATCTTACCCGCAGACATTTGTTTGCGCAGTTGGGACATGGTGAGTTTAGAGTTTTTCTGAACTCTTTGCTCGTACTTGAGTAGGGCTTTCCCGTACATTGGTAGAGCGTCCGTGATGTGGTTGAAGTCACCGACCTGCATTTTTGAGCTACTCATCATATGAGTAAAGTTCAGACCCAAGTTCTTGGTATTCTCAGAGGTCATACCTACGGCGTCGGACATAGTGAGAACTGACTTGGTAAGGCGTTCAGTAGGTTTCTGCTTGTCCAAAACGTGATAGAATTGCTGGTTCAGTTCATCAGTAACATCAACGTCTTGACCCATTGCAACACTGAGCCGGTTGGTGGTATCAACCATGGCTTGGCCGGCCTTAGCCGAACCGGCCAGAGTCGTCCAGGTAGCCAACATTTTCTGTTGGGTCTTGTCGTACTCGGCACCCGCGTGAATAGCTTCGTTGATGTGCGTAGTAATCGCGTTCCAGGCTCCAATTGCGGCATTGGCGGCAATCGTGCCCCCAAAAATCTTACCGAACAGGTGACTGGTCTTTTGAGTGCGCTCGTTCACGCGCTCGATTGAAGACCGTAGCCGATTGATACCCGTGGGCCGGATTTTTTCTTGGCTACTTTGCACGCGGCTAATCGAAGACCGCAACTTGGCCATACTGGTAGCCGTCTCATTGACCCGGATTTTCTGCCGGTTCAGATCGGAGTTGGCCCCACTAAGCTGAGTCTTGTACTTTTCAACCGCACGGGCGGCTGTCTGGTACTCGTCGGTGTTCTGTTTTCCGGCCTCGTCTAACCCCTTGAGGGTAGTCTTGGCCTTTTCGTAGGAAGCGCGTAAGTCGTCAACCCGGTTCTGGTAAGTCTTGAGTTCAGCAGCCTGTTTACTCTGCAAGGTACTCGACTTTTCGAGAGTAGACTGGTAGCCCTTGGCTTCGGCAGACAGGGCCTTGTACTCTTTCCCCTCGGCCCGAAGTCGGGCCACACTTGACTTGGTAAGGTCATTGTTACTCTTGATACTGCGTTGCAGTGCAATCACGCCGGACTTGTACCCGGTAAGTGATTGCTTGGACTTATCTTGTTGACGGGTCAGGGACGCAATGCGCGTCTCCGTCCGGTTAATCTGGGCTTGATACTTGGCATACTGCCGCGCACCTTCTTGGGTAGTTTGGTCAAGCCCTTTCTGCTTATCGCGCAGTGCAGAGATAACATCTCGGTTAGCTTTGATAGTTCGGCTCAAGCCGGTGTACTTGGTCTCAGCCGCCTTGACGTACTCGCCTGTTGACTTGAGGGCGGCACTCTGGGCCTTCCATGAAGTCGTCACGGACGACACAACACTGCGCAAATTCTTAAGTGATTTAGACGTTTGCAAAGTATCAAGGTAGACCTCGGTACTCATTTGCGCGTCAATTTTTTTAACCACTGTGATACACCCCTTTCTTAGCGACTTCCTCTATCCCATAGCCCGCAACTGTTTCAGGAATGCTGCGGGGTCAACAACTGGCCGGTCTTTCTCAGGACGGGCTAAAAGCACATCGTTGAAGCGATAGAAGTCTTGGTCGTCAAAGTCTTCTGGGGTCATGTGCATGTTAATGAGGGCTTGTTGCGCATTGTAGTCAAATTCTTCAATTTGATTGGACAGCTCGTTAACTTGCCGGCGCGCTTTTATTTTTTTCGGTGTCACTCAATTCTGAATTGTCGGTAGATTCTTTCTTTTGAGCGTCTTCCACTTCGGTGATGTCTTGGTGTTGGATACCTGCGATAATCGTCTGAATCAACTTGCCGGTTTCATCAGTTGTCAAGTCACCCAGAGCGTGCTTTTCCTTGGTCTTAAGCCGCAGCATGTCGGTGATGTAGTCAGTCATGGCTTGGTTGGCTTCAATAACGGCGTCTAGCATGTCCATGTCGCTGGCGTCATCGGGCATAGCTTCAACCTTGAGCAGTTGCTTTTGAATAACCAGCGTTTTTTGGAAGTTGCGGTTGGATTCTTTAATCTCAACGGGTTCTTTGATACCTAAAACTTTTGCATTTACCTTAACTGTCATAATTTATGACCTCGCTTTTAGAATTTTTGTTTACACCAGAAAAAAGGCAACCGCGTCAGTGCGATTGCCAATTTCTGAACTATTAGAGTCTAGGCGCTCTTACCGTCCCCTGAATCGGACGTTTGCGAGCCAGAACCACCAGCAGGGGTGGTGTCGGTCGTGTCACTAGCACCTGGGAAAATTTCATCAATCAAGTTCTTATCGGTGAAACCTTCATCAGTGGCGTAGTACGTCTTCATCATGTGCCCGTTTGAACCAGCCAATGAGTTGTACGTCAATGCGTCTGCAACCCGTGATTGGTTTTCATTGGACGTTTGCAGGTTCTTGTCGCCCTGGGTCATGTTCCCATCGTAGAAGCAGTAATGAATTTCATTACCAGCTAAATCGGAACTGATCAAGTCCATGGCGATATGGGGGAGAACGCCGGACGCATTATCTAAGTAACCGCCCTTACCGTCTGATTCTTCACCCAACGCCTTTTCCAAAATTTCATGCGGCAAGTTGTTGAAGCTGGCCGCAACACTTGGTTGTGACTTACCAACGGATTGGTCTTGCAGAATGTCGTTACCCCAAACCTTGGTAACACTTGGTGCAATACCAGTAATGTTTGCTTCACTCAGACCTTGTGCAACCCGGCCGCGAGCGTCAAAAATACCATTCTCTGAGAACCCGTCTTCACCGGCAATAACCTTGCCAGTCTTGGGGTCAATTAAGGCCATTCGCAGACCTTTGATACCAACAGTAGCCATTTATAACACCTCAAATTAATTTATTTTTTGCAACGTAGATAACCTTGGTCGATTGTCCCGTATCGGGGTCAATCGAATGGGCGCGCGCCGTTGTAATACGCCAGCCCTTAGATTCAAGCTCTTTCATGAGTTGAATTTCTAGGTCACCAACGTCTTGGTCAAAACTCAACGCGTAGAAAATTTCAATCTCAACGCCGTATGTGGCGGCATTAAAAGTATCGTTTCCCCAAACATCAAGCTCTGTCGTCGACTCGGTGACTAGTGCTATCGTGTCCGTAGTATTTGCGCTCGCGTCTTCGGGCAGTAACCCGGTGTACACGGCGTTTATCCATGGGACACTCTCAAGAATTTTGCTGACTTCGATCGTGGGTAGTGCCATTTCAGTCACCCCACTTTCTACGGACAAGCTCTTGATACTTGGCCGCTTCGGCAGCAATAACTTTATTCTTTGCGTCCTGACGAGCAACATCAACAAAGTGGTCGCCCCGGATACGCTTAGTCCCGTCATTTAGGAACCGGGCAATGTACGCTTTGTTGACGGTGAACCCCACCGTGCTGGCACCGGTCTTGTCGCCGTCAATGTCAGTTCGCTGGTAGGTCACAGCGTCCGCAAGGTGAGTGTCGTCCTGACCGGTAACGCGAACCCGGTAGTGCTTGCGTTTGGTCGTATCTCGCAAGTGGTAGGACAACACCTTAGCCCCGGCTCCCGTAACAGTCGCAGTTTCCGAAGGCGTCAAGTGAACGGTTTGCTGCACGTTGTCTAGCCAAGTCGTCAATGCTTTACTTAGGTCCATGCGGCTACCCCCCTTTGACGGTATCGGACTTTTCCAGGGTGATAAAATCGAAGGCGATATAGTTGTTGGTGTCGTCATGCGAGATATTCGCAATCCGATACAGCTTGCCGTCATCAAGTTTCACCCGCAGTTGTTCGTCTAGCGCTGAGTTGCGGCGTACAGCGATAGTGCGCGTCTCTTCCATGCCAGCCTGCTTAGCCGCAAATAGCTGAGACGCTGACCGGGTACGGTACTCGGCCCACAACGCAAACGATTCAACGAACGACTTAACCGGGGCGCCCGTGTTGGGATTGGTAGCTTGCTTGATGGTGCCGAAGTGGGCGCGGTGAACCAGTTGATGTGGTCTAATCTTGACCATTGTCAGCACCCCACATTCGCCCACGCAGGTGGTTAATCATCATGCTAAGACCCTTGTTAGTACCTACCCCGGTAGACCGGTTGTAGTAGTAACTCGAAACATAGGTCTTTACGGCACGGTCAAAAAGCGGGTACTTTTCGTACTCTTCAACGGGGACGTCATAATTGACCGCTGAGCGCACGTAATCGGTGCCCTCGGTGATTAGGGACTGCAAAATACCCTCTTCACCATCAAGGTGCAGCTCTTCTTGCATTTCACTAACAGTTACGGTCAAATTGAACTACCCCCTTGATTACTTGGCTGGCGTTTCAGCAGCAGTCGATGACTTGACCGGCGTGTTGGTCAGGAAGTAGCCAGCGTTGGCGTCCGTAACTTCCACGTCGTACCGCAAAGCACCCATAAGGTACTGGCCCCAAACCTTGTCGTCGGCCCAGCTCAAGGAAACCTGTTGCCGATCAAACATAGTAATAGCACGGGCCAAGTCACCAATAAAGGCTAATTGGTCGCCGGCCTTACCGAGCAACGTGTCAGAGATACGAACAACCCGAACACCCAACAGAGTACCTGTGCTTGGCATGGTAACGTCTTGATGGAAAATGTACTGGCCGTTCTTGTCTTTTAAGGTGTCAAGAGTGTTGTACAGAGATTGAGTTGCCACAATGGTTGGGTTGTAAGCAGGGTCAAGGGACACATTCAAAACGCCCTTAATGGTATCAACAAGGTTAGTGTCGCTGGCTGAAACTGCGGTGAACTTTGAGAATACCTTAGAAATATCAGCGTTGGTCGTGTTGATAGACTTTTCACCCATATTCTTGGCAACCATAGAAACGAGGTCAACCTGAGTATCAGCAATAGCCTCAGCGGACAGAGGTAAAGCACCCCGACGAGTTAATACCTTCCAGTCAACGTCGCGGAAATTAGGTTCCGCCAAGGCAGGGTTTTCTTTGAGTTCCTCAACCGTTGGAAAAGTGTCAGTTGCACGTTCCAAAACTGGGTAAGTACCAGAGGCCGTGGTTACAGGCACAATATTGACGAATTGCTTTAAGTCGGCAACCGTCTTGACTTCACTTTCGGGGTTGTAAATAATTTCCTGGGGAATCAATGGTTCGGCTTCCGTCGAGGTAACCTGCAAAGCTGAGATGTCTTTAACAGCACCCTTGGAATGCAGGAAGTCGTTCAAGGCGTGCTTTTCGGCGTCCATACGGTCTGGCGCAGCTTGCACAGCCTTAGCCCCGGCCTTGGTCGTGGCAGAGTTGTTGGCGATATGGTCAGCAACTTGCGCAGATTCTGCGGCGTCTCGTTGGGTCTTCAATTCGTCGAACCGGGCTTGTTCACTGTCCCGGTCTTGCTTTAACGTCGCCATGTTTTCGGCACTAAACTTGTCGTCCAGTAAGCCCGTGGTGATTTTGTCGTTAATGGCGGACAGCTTGTTTTGAGAGTCCGTCATTGCGTTTTTAATTGCTTCTAAATTCATGAATTTGCACCTCTCAGAATATCTAATTTTTGTTGCAGTACATTGCTGCGGGTTGATTCCGTGGCCGCGGGCTTAGCAGCAGCCTTGTTAGCTGGCTTTTCAGCAGCAAGTAGGTTGCGGAATTTAGCAACCGCTGACTTGGCGGGAATAGACGAGGCAGAGGCAACGGCTTGCAGCGTGCCCGCTGAGTCGTCGCCGAACAGTACCTTGTCGGCAAACCCGTAGTCCTTGGCTTGGTCGGCAGTGAGCCAAGTTTCTCGACTCATAAGGTCGAGCAGGTCAGCCTTAGCCATGCCGGTTTTAGCGACGTAAGCCGCGGCAATTGACTTGTCGATGTTATCGAGAACACCGGCCTCGTGGCTCATTTCCCGGGTGTCGCCTTGAACGGCCGAGCTGGCGTTATGAATCATTAGCTGTGCCGTTGGGGACATTGAAACGTTGTCGCCGGCCATAGTGATTACACTCGCAGCACTGGCCGCAATACCCGTGACCGTCACATTGACCTTACCGGCGTAACTCTTCAACTCGGTGTATATGTCACTTGCAGCGAAAACGTCGCCGCCATAGGAACTAATGGAAACGTCAACGTCACCACCGCCGGCGTCTTCTAAGGCGTCGCTGACTTCGGCGGGGCTAATTGAGTCCATGCCGAACCAGTTGTAAAAGGCAGCAGTGTCATTGTCCACAACGTCACCACGCAATTTGATTGTCATTTACTCTCACCCCCTTTCGTTTGGGCCGTTTTGCACGTCAAAGTCTGGTGTGTCGGCCGGAATAAAACCGACAGCTTTAAGAATGTGGGTCGCTTGCACGCCCTCCAGCGCGTCGTTCTTGGCTAGATCAGAAATGCTGTTTGCATACTGGATATAGTCGGGGTCAATGGCGGGCTGCATGTCGAGGTCGATACCAACACCGAGCTTCATGGTCAGCTCTGAGCTGATCGCGTAAATGTACTTGTTCAGTGCTTGCGTGTAGGTCGAACGTACTTGGTCAATGTTGCTGTGAGCAGACTCGTTATTGAGGAAGTCTTGCGGAACCCCGAACGCCTTAGCAACTTGGTTTCGTGTGTAACTAACCGAGTTCAGCAGGTTGGCAATATTGCTGTCAATTTGAGGCGTTGAGTACGTGGCTGTGGCGTCCATAACCATGACCCGCCCGGCGTTGGCACCTGAGTTGGCTTTCTCAAACTCTTCACGAACGTTCTCTTTGGCCTTGGGGTCAACCGCGCCGGCTGCGAGACTCAAAATCCCGTTCGGTCGGATTGCTTGGTTTAATGACTTCAAGGCCATGTCGTTTGCCTTGTCTTGAATATTCAAGTCACCGACCAGAGCTTGCAGCGGGCTAACACCGATAAACTTGTTGTCGCTCAGGTTGGACAGTAGTTTGAAATGAAGCATTTGACCAGCCGGGACGGTGACAGTTCCCCGGTTGTCGTAGTACGTGACCTTGTAATTCACGTTTTGCTCGCCGTCGTCTACGATAATTTGAACTTGCGGCGGGGTGACCTGCTCAAAGTGGTGCAGCCGCCCGCTGGCGTCTAGGTTCATGACCACGTACGCGTTACCGTTCAGCAGCAGAGCACCCGTGACCGATTGCCAAAAGTTGTAAGAATTGATAACCGGGTTAGGTGCGTTGAGTTTATGCAGCAGGAAGTCATTGTCTGACTCAAACCGGCAACTTGAGACGTCGGCAGAAATTAGATTGACCACGCTGTAAATGTCTGAATTTTTGAGGGCAGCGCCGGCGGTGGCGTAACTGGCCGACTTCACAACCTGACCGTTAACGATCAAGAACGGTTGGTAGTCTGAGCTAGGAAGCCACGCCTTATTGCTGAACCGGCGCTTGAATGGATTAGTGAACTTCAATTAATTTCACCCCCTTTCAGTCGTCGCCACTACCGAATAGAAATGCGGTTGCAATTAGCATGACGCCAAGCACAATGCTGCCGACTGCCTCGCTAAACGCTGAGACACCGGCATAGATAGTGGCAATGCCCGTGATGTAAAGCCACATTGGTAGTGACTCACTAATCAATTCGGCCGCTTTGAGAAGCCCTTGTAATGCTCGTTTCATGTCGTCACCACCCTAAAAACTGAAATTTTTGTAAAATGAATTGATGTCGTCTTGTTTCCAACCTGCAAACGGATCGTCGCTGCCCCGCTCGTCGCGTGAGACGCCTTCAAAGTGCAGCATTGCCTCGTAGAAACAGTTAATGATCGCGTCGAGGCAATCAATTTTATCGGTCGCAAGGTTTTTGTCGATTTTGATACCGTTGTTGTCAACCAAGGTCACGGCGTTAGTCATACCGGCCTGCATTACACGATCATCAAACATGGTGATATGACCGTTCTGCATTTCATGCCGAAAGAATGACGTTGGCTCGTCGAGGGACTTAGTACCCTGCCGAACCGGTTCAATAAGCCAGTTGTTTTCTTGGTCGAGCTTGTAAATAAAGACTTTGTCCCGCCACGGGTCGTACAGGAACGATTGCACGTGTAGGTTGTGAACCTCTACAAAGTCGAGCAACCAGTTGTACACGTCCGAGTAATCAATGTCGCCGCCTCGCGTGTGCGAGATGGTGGCGAACCCGCGCCGTTCCTCTTCACGGTAGGGAATGCCGTCTTGATTTTCCTTGATAGCAATGCTTTGCTGGGTTCGTGAGGTCGGTATAAATGAATGCTGGTAAACATGGAATTTATGTTGGCCGTCCTCGCTAGTGTAGGGGAACACGAACGCTAAGCTGGTGTCGTCGCTGTACTGCGAGGCGTCAAACCCCACATAAACGTCTCGGCCGTCGATGTCGAAACCGTCGCGCGGGATAATCGAGGCGTTGATGTCTTTCAAGTCGAGGTAACGGTTCTCTTTCTCGTTCAGCCACATATTCATGTTTTTGGTCTGAAAGTCACCGATAGTGCCAGCCAGCATATCGCTGTCGCGCTTGTCAATCAGGCCACCGAGAAGCTCGCGTTTCTGCTCAGGCGAGTTCAGCAGCGGGTTGCTCTTAGCCCAGGTCTCAGGCTTCTGAGTTTCCTTGAGGTCGTCTTGCGCCCAGACCAGACACAGGTAAGTGTCGGCTTCCCGCTTATAGTCTTCTTCCATGGCTTTCGTCATCATTCGCTGGTCGTCATAGAATGGCACTTTCGGGTCAGGGTATGACGTTGAAATTTGAATGTACCGCCGGTCGGCAATCTTAATCTGACCGGATAGAATCTTAGATGTCTTGGCCCGATTCTTGAGTTCCCCGACTTCGTCAACGATTGCAGTACGGAAATGGAAACTATCGA
Source organism: Levilactobacillus brevis (assembly GCA_021383565.1). NCBI lineage: Bacteria > Bacillati > Bacillota > Bacilli > Lactobacillales > Lactobacillaceae > Levilactobacillus > Levilactobacillus brevis. The sequence continues at coordinate 22,314 of CP079701.1, forward strand.
ATTGGCCCGACTCAAAGCTGACGGCCCGAATGACGTTGTTGCTTTTTTTCATAATGATCTGGTCGTTTTGGAGCATGAGACCAGATTGCTTGGCCAGTGTCTTGAATGGCTCAATCTCGGTGACCTTGCGCAACATCGTTTTCAGATAACCGAGTAGCTTGCTGGTTTGCTTCCAGTTGATTGACGCAACCAGGTAGTCCTGGTTGGACAGGCCCAGCGAGTCAAGCAGAAAAGTGTAGGCCATAATAATCGCGGCAATCATCGTCTTACCCTGCGCCCGACCAACTGAGATTAGCGACTTGGTAAAACGAACGCCGCCCGTCGAGGTTTTCCAACCAAAGAGCTGCGCCATAATAAACTGCTGCCAGCCCAGCAAGTGAACCGGGTCGCCGCTGTCAACGTCTGGGGTCACGCTCGCAAATAGCAGGGCCTTGTCTACGGCGTCGGTATCGTACTCAAACGGGAAGTCTGGTTGACCTTGGCGCTGCAAGTCACGTAAATGTCGAAAAGCGGCTAACTTGATTAGGTAGCCTGTGGTTTCCTTTCCGTCCATAACTCTGAACGCGTATTCAGTTCCCGGGTCGGTGTATTTACCACGTAGACCGTCGAACACTGCGTCAGAGAACGCCTGAGCAACGTCATGAGTCTTGGAAATATCAATTTTTGTCAACAACGCTGCTCACCTCTTTACTTTTTAGAATTTCCAAAGAACTTGGCTAAGTCGGCAGCAACATTTTCGTCACCGTCACCCGGCCCAGCCTTGATTAATTCTTGCCGGCTAGTGGGTGTGAGGCCTAACTCGCTACCGAGCTGCTTCAACCGGCTAGTTGCTGAGTCGAGAATTTGAGTTGCAGGGTTTCGCTTATAGCCAACAAAATCAGTCGCAACAATCTCACCCGTTACCGGACTGAGGGTCGTCTTGTACGCCTTTTGAGCTTGGCCGTTCTCAGCAACGTTCTCGTAGGCGTCCCGCATTGACTGGTAGTTGATACAGAAAGCCTCGACAATGCTGCTGTCGAGTTGGTTAACGTCGAGCTGCTGCTTATTAAGAATTGGAACGATTGCAGCCCACATATCCCGGGCAATCCCTTGCAGGTAGTCGGGCGGCGTCGTACTCAGTAGCGCGTTCTTTTTCTTGGTCGTTTTGGTCGTCATTCTTACACCCCCTTAATAAAAGCGTTTTTTAAATTGAAAATTTCTATAAGACAACTCCATTGGTATGCGGAACGGCCGCTCAGGCCTAGGCGGCCCCCTAATTTTTCAGGACGCGTTGCCAGTCCAGTCGGCTCATTCTTTGAAGTTTCTTGTCGCTCGTCTTTGCTTCTTGGCGAGACTTTTTATTGTGGCATTTTCCGCACAGCGTCCACAGGTTTGAACTTGCAACTCGTTCCTTATTGGAGCACAACCGCAGTGGAACGATATGGTCAACGTACATGCGTTGTTCTGACCTGCCACACACCTGACAACAGCCAATATCTCGGCTATAGATTGCAGAACGAACCGCGAGCCACTGCTTTGAACGGTAGAACTTTGCCCGCGAACTTTGTGCCATGTCTTTGGCTGGTTCTTTGGCTGGGCTTTTTAGTCCGAAACTTTGAGCCAAGTCTTTGCCCGCACTGTCGTCGTCCGTTGCGGCGAACCGGTGAGTCGTGTCGTAGTGCTTGCTCGCTCGGCGTCGGTGATACTCGTAGGCGCGAGCAGCAACACCAGTCGAGTGCCGGTGCAAGTATGCTTGATAGTGTTCGTTGTAATGCTTGGTGCAGTAGCGATACTTGAGCGGTATCATCTCACGGCAACCGGGCTGACCACAGCGGTGAACTAATGGCATGATCACCACCACCTTTGTGTAAATTAAAAGCGCCATGCTTCTTAGCACGACGCTCACGTTTCTTCTTATCAGCCAGCCAACGTTCTAAGTCACGATAGCAGTGATTTTCTGTTGGGCTAACGTAGCCATACTCAGTACGTTGCATGTAACCATACCGTGGTTGCTGACCAATGGTCCCGGTGGGAATCGAACCCAAAACATTTCACAATTATAAGTTGTGCGTACTAGCCTTTATACATTACGGGACCTAACTTAATTGACAATACGTGCAGCGGGAGTCGAACCCGTATCTTCTTTGCTCTTCCGTTGAGCTATGCACGTCCATTTCATCATTCGCTTATGGTACCAATTTACACCCAAACTAGGGGTCAATTTTCTCGGTTTTTTCCACTTTTCACAAATCGTATAGTCCTAATCCTTTAGCACACTTTTTTATAAACAAGTTTTTCAGCTTATATGCTCGTGACTTACCAACGCTCAACATGTTGTTTTCGACCATTCCTGTTAAGGTATAGCGTGGATATTTTCGAAAATATTGTTCATCAATAATTGCTTGCGTATCGGGCCCAACTTCATCCAGACAGTCATCGATAACTTGGCGTTGCCTCTTGAGTGCGTTAATCCGCTTGTCCTCATCTAGCGTGATAATTAACCGCTCTGTGCTGTCGTTGAACCCGTTCTGTGCCCGACCACCGCCAACATTCTCATCAACCGGCGTTACCGGATAACGTAACTCTTGTTCGCGCTGTTCAATGTACTTATCAATCTTGGGATAATCACGTAGAATATCCTCTACCGTTCTAATCGTCGATCGTTTCACCCATCACGCCTCCTAAAATGGCCGTGTAAGCTCGTGTAGCACGTTATTAACCTCCGCATTACTCAGCATACCCAAAGCAATGTAAACTTCCTTAGGCACGCTGTGCTCGCTTAATTTGGATTGAAACTCAGCTAGTCCCATCAATACATCATCTTTTGGTACCAATGATTCCAGATAGTTAAGCAGAATACGCTGGTTTCCATTCATTACGTCTCGTGTTTTATCCATACGTCCTCCTACATGAATACCATCGACAGCTCATGGATAACCTGGTTGCGTTCCTTTGCTGACAACTTATTAATCGCGTTGCGCTGGCTGTTGCTCAGCTTGGTAAAGTGATTGCCACACCACACTAACGCCTGTGCCACATCGCCGCCATAGCTTGCCATGCCTTGCAGCACGTAATTTCGATACTCAATCTGTTCGTGTGTCATGCTGTGCCTCCACTTGATACCCGTCTAGCCACGCGCGTACAAATGCGTCTTGTATGCTAATCCATTGGCTACGAGTGCTATAATTACAGAAATAATACCTAGTCTTGGAAGACATTAATGTTTCGTCAAATGCAGACGCGATCGCCTGATCGTTACGCTTACATTCCTCGATCCAATCAGCGACACATTTAGGAATAACTGGCAACTCAGCATAAGTTTTTTTGAACATATCATCAGGAATCGCATGAATATCTTCTCCATATTTGATAATCCAATCGCCAATTTCAAATACAACTTCATTGGGGTCTTCTTTTGGATCATCTGAATCATCTTCATTAATTAGGATCGAATAGTAGACTGGATCATGTGTTAACGCATCAACCAAACTATTATCTGAAATTACCTTTTGTCCAAAAATATACTTTTGGCTCCCATCAAACTGTTCAGCTTCAACTGGTTGTTTCTGATATATCTTAATCATGCTGTGCCTCCAATAGCCGTTTAACTCGTCGCCAACGTGGCTTGCTTTGATTGATTGGCTTGCAAAATAATGTGTTGATATGCTGTGCGCCGTTCAGTGCCAGCCAAAGTTGAAAATTCCATTTAATCATGCTGCGCCTCCAATAGTTCTGGGTTCGTATGCACGTTCCCAATGACTTCAATCTCATTAATATGGTCACTAACTAGCATCTCATTCCCAGTAGCCAAGTCTTCTCCAAGGATATAGCTATTGCCATCCTCCATAATAACTTGTGAAATTTTAGGTTGAGCATACTTATAGCTAGACTTAACAATATCCCCAACATATATTTCCTTGCCATTGGCATCTTTCAGGCCGGTAAACTGCTCCAATTTAAGCTGGCTATTGTCTCCAACAGGGCCATCATTTCCACCTTGCACATTACCATCAGCAGCACTAGCTTCAACCCAGTACGCGTTGCCATCTATAAAGTCTATACAGTCGACTTGTAGCATTTTATGCTGCGTTTCGTCCCACACTCTAAATGTTGGTGTCATCATTCGTCCTCCCAATCTCAACATCACTCGGTGCCACCTCAATATGCCTGTGGCTGCATTTAACTTTAATCATCGCCGATCGGCTATCGCCACGAACAATCCAGCATAGCCATGTAGCCGGTTGCTTAACGTGATGGCGTCGATGGTAATACACCTTATCGCCGTGCTTCATTGTCTGCCTCCCGCAGCTTTTCTCGTATGCAGCGCACCCAATCTTTGTCGCGGCCCATAGCACTAGCGATTCCTTTATTGCTAGGCTTGTTCATGTGATCGAGGTTGTATTTCAACTGTGTTAATTCATCTGGTGTGGCTTGGTAATCCAATTCGTCACGGTTTTCCATTCTGAGACGTAATTGCTTTAGATAATGCTGTGACTTTGACCGTTCTTGTGCAATATATTCGCTAGTGTATCCGTGTAAAATCATGTGGCGTAAGATATTACTTTCCGCTGTGTGTTCTTCCTCAAATTCACCGTGGATATTCTTTTTAACATCTTCCGGCCAATTATCTGGATCGTCGCCATAATTGGCGTAAGCAGCTCTAATTTCAGCCGCCATTTTCTTGTTTGGTGACATAACTTTTACTCCTTCCTCAATAGTCATTTTGCTTCGTTCCTTAGCTCTTCAAATTCATGTTTACGACGTTCTTTCAAAACTTCATTGCAATTGGGACATGGACTAGCTGTGACAGTGCTTGCTGTGCAGTGGTGAAAAACGCCAGTGCCATGACACAATGGGCATTCGCTCATACATTACGCACTCCTTTCATGCCATCAAAAATCAGTTGTTGTTCCGGGTTATCTGGATATACACGATCAATGAACTTGCCTTCATACATCTGTTTTAGCTGTCCCTTGGTATTATTGGTCGTAATGATGGTGATACCCTTAGCGGTGTTGTGATTAAAATCAACTCTAGCATTAGATACCCGATACATGATGTCTTGAAGATCCTTATGAACTGGTTTAATGTTGCCGGTCATACCGCCTTCCGTGCCAAAATCATCTAGTACCAGTACATCAACCTCAATCATCGAACGTGTTATGTTGATCAGTTTGGAACGAATTGAAGTGTCCTCATATTTGTCATTGACCATTCTTAGCAGCTCGGCAGTTGATACAAACATGCCACTATGGCCATGGCTCATCAGGTGGTCCAACATAGCTAGTGCTAAAGATGTTTTACCAACGCCACGATCACCCATCATAACCACATTGAAGTTTTTGTTTTCTAATTGCTTAGCCAACACGAATGCCTTCTTGCCTAATGACTTAGCTAAGTGTGGATTGTCCTGCTTAGCAATATCCCAGTTGCCAAACGAGAATTTGAGCGGTATGTTTCCTGACCAAACCGAGTAGCTATAGTACCGGGCCATTTTGTCCCGTTTCAATTGTTGAGTTGCTTGTTCGGCCGTCTTACGATCTAATTCTTCTTTAGTCGGCAAGTGGTTCAGGTCAACATGGTGGGCATTGGCTAGCCGCTGAATATATCTCTTGTCAAAAGTAACGTGCTCCATATTAACCTCCCGTCCAATACTCGCGGCCCTCATGTTTTGGTTCATCAGGTACTGCATTCAAATATCCTTCAAATTTACTAGCTCTAAATAAAGTAGATGGCCTTAAATACTGAGCCATATCTTTATTGTTGAGCCACAGTTTGCATTGATGGTCTATTACTTTTTGCATATCTTCGGCGCTAAATCCATCATGCTGTCGTGCCATAACTAATCCCTTGTTAGTGTTAGTGTGTTTGAAATGCTTGCCAGTCTTTTCGTTGAGATAGTCAATTACAGATTGCCAAGAAAACTCAGGTGCTGCGTTAGCTGCACAATGGTTTTTACTTGTATTTAGTATTTCTTGTTTTTGGTAATTCTTATTATTGGTAGTTCTTAGTGACGGGTTTTCCCTTGGACGGCTTTCCCGTCCGACGGGTTTCCCGTTCGACGGATAATCGGATAAAAACCATTCCATTCCTTTTATTTGCTTAGCTTCATCAAATTTTACAGATCTGATTAAATATCCGGCATTTTCCAGCTCCTTCAACCCATTTTGTAAGGATTCTCGTCCATCAACAACTGAATGCTTCTCAATTTCACTTACGTAGAATTTCCAGTTGTCCGCCTGGCTCCAAAGATAAAGGAATATTCCTCTTGCTTTCCAGCTAAGGTTAGAATCTCTGACAACTTTATTGCTTACGTTCGTGTAAGTATTATTAGTGCTCTTTATGAGTCTCGCCATAATCTCCTCTAACTCCAATCTTTTCCAACGTTTCTTCGTCCAGCTTGATCCCAGTAACCGGAATGTGATGCTTCTCGCCAAACGCTGTCGGCCCGATTTTGTGCCATTCTGTATGGTGCTCACGACACAAACAGTTAACTCGTAGTTGCGTATGGTCAAGATGATTCCGATCACGGCCAGACCCAACCGTATCAACATGGTTAATATCCGCATGTTCACGGCCACACACCATGCACCGACGATGCCGGCAACACTGATATTGGTAATACTCTTGCTCTCTCGGTAGCAATTCATAGCCTTGTTTGAACGGTACACGCCACGTAAACATGAAGTCGATAACTAAGTCGAGTAGCACGTTAGCGTCGCTTACGGACGATTCTGTCGTGTCTGACAGGCTAATCTCATTACCGTTGGTATACTCACGATATTGGCCATAAAACATTGCTTTCAGGAAGTCTTGTGGCACCACGAAATAATCAGCAATATCATTTAGCAGGGCAAAGAATAGACGACGTTGCTGCGGTCTAGCTTTGCGTGTGTCGGCTAGTTCCCAATCCAAGTAAAGTTGGTCACGCGAACCACTAACGGTCTCGATATGGTCTAAATTTGGCTGGTGGTCAAGCTCGACTAGCAAGTATGACTTGCCATTACGTTCAAAGTATTTTGATCGTGACCGCTGCATTTAATCACCTCAATCCTTTATAAGGATTTTGTATTCACCAAAATTCATGATTCCTCGACTGACAAGTCCTGAAACAAAACCGTGACTCATTTTTAAAAACTTGCTGGCTTCAGCCATGCTATAAAATGTATGATGCTTATGATCATACGTGCTTATTAACTCTACACGTTTACAATGCTTGTTAAGACCGGTTCTGAATGCGTGTATTTGATTTTCCTTATAGGTACACCATTCTAAATTTTCTGGACGGTTGTTTTCAGAATTTCCGTCAATATGATTAATGCAGGGCTTATTTTGTGGGTTCGGTATAAATGACATAGCAATTAAGCGATGAACCAGTTTTGTTTGGTGTGAGCCATTTTTCCATAGTTCGACACGTAAATCATAATGTGTGCTGCTTTGCCTTTTCTCACGTTTAGGTATAATTTGACGCCTTTTCCAAACTCGCTTTTGCCGTTTTCCGTGTATATTCCTAAATGTCGTTTTACCTTCACATGTCCAAATCGTGCCATTACTACTTGCTTCATAAAGATTTTCATACCCCGGAATTTGTCTATATTCACTCATTTAAATTCTCCTAAAACGGTAACGAACTATCTTGAATATCAATGGACTCACCGTTGTTAGCAAACGGATCACTCGTATTATTTTTCGGCCTGTTGTTTTGATAACTGCCGTTGCCAGTAGAGTTCTTTGGTTCCAAGAACGAGAAGTTCTCAACAATAACTTCTGTGACGTACACGCGTTGGCCTTGTTTGTTTTCATAGTTGCGTGTTTGAATACGTCCTTCAATGCCGACAAGAGAACCCTTGTGGAAAAAGTTGGCAAAGTTTTCTGCCGACTTACGCCAGATAACGCAACTAACAAAATCAGCTTCTCGCTCACCTTGTTGGTTGGTAAACCGCCGATCAACGGCCAGATTGAAAGTAGCTACAGCAGCACCGCCTTGCGTATACCGTAAATCCACATCGCGGGTTAGTCGTCCGGTCAAAACTACTCGATTAATCATTAGAATTCCCCTTCTCATTTTGTTTTCTCAATTGAGCAATCACTAGGCTGATCAATTGGTTAGCACCATCATGCGTCAAATCTTTGACCTGGCTAACGTTTAATTTTTCCAGATAACCGTTTCTAACAGCTTCAATTGGGGCGCTTGCTGCCTTACTCATTGCCTCAAACAATCCATTAAGTGTTGTGGCCTGCTGTTTAGTTACAGGCAGTAGTTGACGATTACTTTGTTGTGTCCCGTTATTCCTATGAGCTGGTTGTTGTGCCGTACGGTTGTTAGGAGCCGCTTTAGTTGCTTGTTGTCCATCGTCATCTTTAGAAGCGGATACACCGAATGCCGCTGATAAACTATATCGTCGTGCATAAGTTTCAGCAGATCCGAATGCCTGTGCATCTTTACGCTGCACTGGCATGCTAAGTGGATTGTAAATAATGTACTCGCCACTAGCATCAAACACCATAGTCGTAATAGAGACACCATTGGGATCGCTGGTCGCTTCCTGCGTATAGCCTAACGAATCTGGCAGCGCCCTATCTACTGCAGCGGTTAGGTCTTCCAAAGTTACATAGTTCCCATAATGACTTTTTCCATCTTTACTTGGTTGTGCTTTGAGTAAATTCTTACGGAACTGAGCCATGCTAGTAGCCAAATTCTTAATTGATTCACTTTTTTCCATAACTTCCTCCTACTTAATTCGAATTGACCGTGTCTGTACCAGCTTGGCACCAGGAACCTCTTCACCATCATTGAGCGCCTGTTTAATGGCCGTTTTATTCAGTTTCTTTTCTACCTCAGTAAATTCACCAGGAATAAGTTTATCGTCCGTCACAGCAACACTAACGGGGTTATTTTGAATCCAAATAGACAGGTCAATATCTTTAATTTTGTCCTTGCCTGCTGATTCCATTCCGTGCTGTAATGCTAATTTCAGTCGACTAATATTGTTGGACAACGCACGATTTCGGTCTTGATCGTGTTTAATTTTATCTGTCAGTTGCTTTTTGTCAGCTACCAGCTGCTTAATAACTTTTCCGTAGCCGATTGCTTTGTCAGCGATGCTGTCTTGCAAGCTCTCGATTGTGTCAGCGAACAGTTGCTGATCTTCTGGCTTGGCACTATTGGCTAATTCAACGACATGCCATAAGTTGCCCTCAAGTTCGTATAGATTCATGATTATTCCTCCTCCAAATTGGGTGACCAGGCAACAAGCTCGTCACTGATATTGTATAGACGATCAATCTCATCATTGCTAAGCCGATCATTCTCGGCCAACAATTGAACTTCCTTGAACAGATCAGATTTAATGTCATCTAGTTCAGCTAAATTAGTAGCAACCACTGCCTTAGGCTGGAAACGGCTGCTTGTGTGTACCTTGACTACGTCCATGAGATCACCTCCGCATCCTTATAATTTTCAAAAATGGCTGCCAAGTTGTCGTAATCCCAGTCGATTGGAGTGCCGTAGTCCTCGGCCTGATTGTCCAGGTAGCGGTGCATCGAATCTGGATTGGCTGGAACGTACTGCCCTTCGGCCTCCCAGTAGAGCTCGCCGAGGGTCATCGGCATACCATCGGTGTCACGGACAGTCTCGTCGCTGCGGGTGTCCGCCTGTTCGACCCGTTCGAGGTACCGGACAAAATCAAACGTTGCTGCGTCTGGTGCTAAAGCCATTGCCAATGCCCCCGTTCCAGAGTAGAATTAATACCGAAAAAGTATGATACGTGCTTTTTATCCTCGAGTTCTGGCGGCCAGGTCAGGGCTCTTTTTTTATGCCAAAGCATCATTTGTGATCCTCCTTTTCGTTGTAGGTCAGTCCGAAGAAATCAATTGCCCAGGCCTTCCAGCCGCCCATCTCATGTACCGACTCAGACAGCCAGTATCCGAAGCCGATAAACGACGCCAGAATTGCGGTCCAGACCATGAATTATCCGACAATGTAGTAGAGCAAATCCATTCTTGTCACCTCCTTATGCTGTCTGTTCATCAAGATGCAGGTACAAGTCACTCATACCCAGCAAATCGCAAGCACTGTACAAAGCTTCTCGATTTACTTCTTGCAGGTCTTCAAAAGATGGTTCATGTCCATCAGTCTTCATATTTTCACGTGGTGACTCGTTGTACGAAATCAAGAAGTCCATTGCTTCCCGAACACTATCAAATTCCATATTGATTCCTCCTTAGTATTCTTCGTTCCAAACTTGATACCGGATGGCAAATTCTTTGACGATTGCTGTGTAAATCTCAATCAGCTTCTTGTCATGAGCAATCACATCAACCTTTGTTGTATTCTTACGCTGAGTTTTTGAAGTCCCTTCCTCAGCCATTCGCCGTCTCAGGTTGGTTAGTCGCGTCTTAAGCGATACCCCACCTCGCCGGTCTACCTCGTCGTAGATGTCGTTGCGAGTCATTTTGTATGATTCGCCGGTGTTACCTTGTTGACGTGCAATCTTACTAATGAGGTGTGAGGTCTCATTCCGCCAGTTCATGGTAGACGTGGCAACAATCTCACTAACGCCATCAATTTTGTTTTCGAGGCGGTGTTGATTGCGTTCGTTATCTGCTAGCTTATCTACAACCCCCTGCATGAATTGAAGCTCGGGAGACAGTGCTGAGGTACGAGACTTAACTTGCTGTTCCATCTCATTGAACGCATCAATGTACTGGAGTTTGAATTGAAGTGCCTTGTCTCCTGTGAAGCCCATTGCTAACAAGGTAAAGCCGTCGCGGTTCATGTAATACATTGGATATTGCTTACCACGATTCTCATAAGTTCCTGTGGCAAACATTTCGTTCCCCAATTTTGGGGAACCAGATTGTGCAATCAGTTCTTCAATATCACGTGTAACATGATCATGTCGCTTACCAAATGTTTGTGCTACCTGCAAGCTACTTGTGACTGCTTGTTTGTCTTTCATGATTACTAAGTCATTCATGTTGATCATTCCTTTCTATACTGATTGTTCGATAGGGAACTTCGGATTTTCCGAAGTCGGGTTTAAAAAAATATCGTTTACAGAAACATGCAAAGCTTTTGCCAGTTCATCTAGTCGATCATAGTTAGCTTTTCGTAGTGAATAAACATCACTTTCATAGCTAGAAATCGTCCGTTCAGTAATGCCCGTTTCCCTTGATAGATCAGCCTTTGACATGCCTCTAATTCCTCGCCATTGCGAAAGAGTAAACTTTTCTTCCTTAACCATTGCTTCATCTCCTCTTGTTTACAGTTACTAATATACACTTCGGTTTTTCCGAAGTCAACCCGAAAAATCGGAAAAACCGAAATTACTTTTCGGAAACGCCTTTCGGTTTTTATGAAACAATGCTATAATTAGCTTATATATTAAGGAAGGGAAATTAAATATGTTTTCTGATAATCTGAAATACCTAAGAGAAAAAAATAATATGGATCAAATTGAACTTGCTACCAAGCTAGGACGTAAGAGTACCTCATCAATCAGCGAATGGGAAAAAGGAAAATATCAGCCAAAAGCTGGTGTGCTTTCTGATATTGCACACATTTTTAATGTTAGTTTAGATGATCTCATGAACAAAGATTTGCGCAATGAGATCGAGGTGTCCTCTCCTAAGCCTGATGTGTTAAGTATTTTTAATCAACTAAACCTAAAACGTCAACAGGCTTCTTACGATTACATTTATAATCAATTAAAGGAACAGCAAAATAATAATAGAAACGTGATCAAGTTTCCTAAAGACGATGACACCATCGAAATTACGGCCAGCGGTGTCCTATCTGCTGGTGTGGGTGAGTTCCTTGATGATTCTACTAAGCCATTCACTGTAACCGTGCATAAGCCTGTTCCTAGTGATTATGACTATGCCTTCAAAATAAACGGCCACTCAATGGAACCTGTTTACCAGGACAAGCAAGTTGTCTTTGTCAAGAAGGAAGACGATTACCGTGATGGTCAGATCATTGCCGCGGTTATGGACGGTTGTGCGTATCTGAAAAAGCTGTCAGTAGTTGATGGTGAGGCTACGCTGGTATCACTCAATCCACAATATCCTAATATCAAAGTTGATAAAGAGACTGGCGTCAAAGTATTAGGCGTTGTATTTTCATAAGTCCCCTACATGGGGACTTATCTTAGCGCTCAAAAAGAACATACGTTTGATTAGCCGGGTGGTTGGTCATGGGTCCGAGTCCTGTGTAATCAGTTGATTAAAAAAACGATACCGCTAATCCTGAGGACTGGCGGTATCATATTAGGAAGTGTTCACAATGCTTTTACTACTTACACTCATAGCTATATGGGCAGGATACAAGTTCTTCACACAGTGGATATGGTGGATCATAGGCATCATATTGCTGATCGACGTCTGGAGGATTGTCACGTCATGGCCTGCGTTGCTGATCATTGCCGGTACATGTTTCTACTTGCTATATAAGCGACATAAGGAAAATATGCCACGTAAAAAAGTTAAACCAACACTTTCTGAACCAGTTAATATGCAGGGAAAACACTTTTAAAAAAAGGCACTGCCAAATTATTGGCAGTGCCTTTTAACTCAATCAAATAAATTTATTATTTTGAGTAAGTTAAGTTAATCTCTTGTCCAAATGGTACATTTGAAGGTAATGCACTAGTATTCAAAGTGTATACAGTGCCATCATCTGCAGTGATAGTATCAAAACCAGCATTCTTCAACGCAGTCTTCAATACTGAAGAATCGATAAACTTGCCTTTAAGATCAGTAACCGTTGGATCCTTAGCAAGAGCAGTTTTTGCATTATCCCATTGGGCTAAAGCCTTGCCAGAGAAAAATAATGTCTTAGTTGCACCCGTTGGGGCAATTTCAAAAGAATCCTTAATTGTTACAGAGTCCTTATCATTAGCAACTACATAAAATACTACTGTAGAACCCTTAGTAGCATTTGTTGCCTGAGTAGTACTACCCCATGAATTATCGCCTGTTAGTGCGTGATAACCTTTAGGCATGCCATTGAAAGGTGCACTATGACCATTGGAAGCATCTCTAGCTGTGACATCCATTGTAGGGTTAGCTAATTTTGAATCTTTGGCCTTAAAAGGAAGAACTTGTTTTGAAACAACCTTACCAGTTGCCTTGTCCATATAGTTGATAGTTACACCTTCTGAGGCAGGAACAGCAGCACTTGACTTCAAAGCAGAAGCCTTAACCCAGCCAGTCAACTGACCGTTAGTAACATCGGTAACGTAAACCCAAGTAGCACCGTCACGAGTAGTAGCAGCCTTGCTTACTTGCAATAAGTTAGTCTTGTAAGCTGAAGCATCCTTCATAGTACGGCCAATCTTGTATTGGCTCCATGCTGGGGCTTTGTAAGTGGTGGTAGTACCGTCATTAACATTGGCGTCGGTCTTAGCCAACGTGTAATAAGAAGTCGTGTTAAGTGTTGATGGAATCTTAGCTGCGGTAGTAGTAGCAAATGATTTAAGACCACCAGCAAATGCTGAAGTGCTCTTACCACCATAAACCCAGCCACGATATTGCTTATCGAATGATACAACTTTATAATAAACTGAACCACGGTTAGTAGTAGCTACACGGTATGCACGTACATTGTCGTGGCCACTCTTAGAAGCAGCCAAACGCTTAACAGTAGTTTTAGTAGCAACTACCTTAGCACCCTTTACAGTACCTGGCTTTGAATATAAAGCATTGGTACCAGTAAAAGTAACGTTACGAGTAGCTGGATCAGTAGTTAATCCCTTTGAAGAAGTAACCTTAGCTGCTGACTTAGCACTTGCAGTAGTGGTGGTAGTAACAGCTGAAAGACCAACTAAACCTAACACTGCAGCGCCTACATAAATAGACTTTGCGAATGATGAACGCATAGATGAAAACCTCCTAATAATTTCTTTTTAGCAAAAACATTATGTAAATGTCCACAATCATTCTTGCTAACGGCAATTATAGCATACGTTACCAACTATGCCAAAAGAAAACTTTAAAAAATTCGCAAAAAAGTCATAATCACTAAAATAGTGCACAAAAAAACCCTTCAACAGGTCAGCGGAAGGGAAGAATCATGGATTCATCTATGCAGGTACAATTATATCTTATATGTAGCAAAAAAGCAATGACGACGAAATGTTTGTAATAAAAAAGGACGCCCTGCTTGAAGGAGCGCCCAATCTTCAAAGAAGGAAAAAACCAACTCTAAAGAAATCTCTTAATGCAGACTAACATCTATTTAATATAATGTCAATAAGAATAGAAAGAAGAACGTTTCCATTAAGTTACTAATAGTAGTAGAGAACAAGCAAACCTAATAACACTTACCATCATTTCATTGCTTAACATACTATGGCTGATAATACAATTAGCTATACCAATTTTTACTTTACATAAGGCGGCTTATCCCAAGTAACCCCCTCACTCCCTGATAAAACAACGATCCGTTGTTTTGCCTTTGTGAAATTTGACGGGAGAGGAGTGGTCTAGATGAAAAATCCCCAATAAATCAGTAAACTCACTTTGTGAATTTAACCGCCTAAACTCCTAGACCATTGCACCAATCGTGCCTGACACCAGTCCAAAAAATCCCGTTCTGAAATCGTTGGCGTTCCCGTCAATAACTTTTTTGTGATCGGCTCCTCACCTAAAACCGTCTCAATTAACCCAACCACTAAATAATCCGTCTGTTTCGTCACCCAATTTTGTGGCTTTGCCCCCAAGACTTGTGCCAAGCTAAAAGCTTGTTGCCGAGTCATGGTTGTTAAGCGACCGGTAAAAGCAATCTCACAATTTTTTAAATCAAGCATTTCAAATCATCAACTTTCTTGATTTTAATGTTGGTTTTGACTTGACGGGTTACGGTTTTCCATTCAGTTTAGAGGGAGTGACGTTTTGAGCGCAGAATTGTTCCCTGGAAACAGCTATTTGGAATAACTGAACCAGAGTACAATTCTACTACTAAAAGTTTCCCCTTAGTTCGTCGGTCGTTAACGCCCGTCGCTTGTCTGTACAATTGCGGTATTGCTACCACCACTCATTATAAACCTACGTTTTCGGTTTAACCTACTAAAAAACGCCCTAGCAGGCGTTGGTAATACGTATTTTTATTTGTTCGATCACCAACTAATCAGTGGCACCAAGCCGAAGCTTCGTTTTACCACCCGCGCCGTTAATGGTCGCGCTCACCATTCACCACCCAGCCGTACAGATGACCTTGTTGTGGTATAGCCAGACTTATTGAAGTCGCCCTGGCAAACGTGTCCCTTTAAGTTTATACCCCCTAGTTTGTCCTCTAGGGCTTTAAAAATCGCACCGGCCATGATATAATAATCTATAAATTATAAGATTGTTTGGCGCTCACCAATGGCTGTTGGTGGGTGTTTTTTTATGTTCTATTTTAGCAGAGATTATATAGTTAAACTCTATGTAGTAAGAGTAACCCTTGAGCAGTGGTTTGTCAATTTTATAATAAATTATAAATAATAAATTATTTATTTTAAATTACTTATTATTTATTTTAAATTACTCAGTGCTTGTGTTATTCTAATCTTATTAGGAGGATATGCTATGAGCGCTAAAACGTTATTACATTTCAACTTTAAAGGTGGCGTAGGTAAGACCACATTGAGCGTCATGAACACATATTTATTAGGTTCTAATAAAAACAAGGTTTTGCTAATTGACCTTGATCCACAGGCCAATGCCACTGAAATTATGAAAGCTACTTTTAACAAAGAAATTGAACCGACTGTATCTCTTTATAATGGACTTTTAAATTTTGATCTAAGCAAATCAGTAGTTGCTCTGACTGATAATATTTCAATAATTCCAGCTGATTGGGAACTAAGCTTATGGCCTGGTAAAGCTGAAAAGATTAAATCTCATGATCGCATGCTTATACTAAGCGAGCTGATTAAAAAATTTAAGGAACAATTTGATTACATTATCATCGATGTTCCACCAACACTTTCAATTTTTACTAACAACGCCATCTTAGCCAGTGACTATATATCGTTAGTATTGCAAACTCAAAAACAAGCTTACACATCCGTTCTTAAAACTGCTCAGTACATGTTTCAATTAAAGAGCGATTATCAAGCATCATTTAACGTTTCCGGTGTTATTCTTTATCTCGTTAAAAAGGACGCCAAAGTTGATAAAGAAATAACGCAAGCCGCCATAGATTCATTTGGAGACGCTGTATTTGCTAACAGAATTTGGCAACAAGAGCGAGTTAAGCTTTTTTCAAATGAAGGAATTAAGAATGAAGACCATTGGGATAAACGAGCAATTGGAATGTACGATATGGTACTAAAAGAACAA
>CP079702.1 GCA_021383565.1 Levilactobacillus brevis
TATACTGGTAACAACTTTGCTCAATCAGTTCAGGCAATGATTAACGCTGAAGTCATTATTGCTAAACAGAGTGACCTTAGGCACGGTCAAGTGACCCCGCAACGCTGGGTTATCGAACGCAGTTTTAGCTGGCTAGGAAAATATCGGCGCCTCTGGCGCAATTGTGAGCGAAAGCTGAACACCAGTAAGATGATGATTAGCTTAGCCTTCCTGCGAATACTCTTGAAAAGATTCTAAACACGTTCTTAAAATGAGCTGCTACTGAGCGCAACCAGGTGTCTCGGTAGCTGTTATTTAGAAGTACCAATTACCGCCACCGGTCAAACTAGTAACTGCCCGTGAGTACGTCCCGATTTGTTAACCAACTGAAATTCTATAAAAAGGCTGTGTCCCCAGATTAGCTATCCGTGACACAGCCTTTTTAGATGCTTCACCGGCAAGAATACATCCGCCAGTAACTTATTCAGATTTAAATGACACTATTGCATGCTAGCGGCGAGTTTGATCGCCGTGGTCGCGTCATGGGCACTGACTTTGTAAACCACTCGTCCAGCTTGCCACTGAATCACTTGTCGTAAGCCATCCGTGGAGATTGCCTCTAGCTGAATTGATCCGACTGACTTAGGTGCAGGCAAATAGTAGCTTTCGAGGGTATTGACCGTTTGTTTGGCTAAAGCGACCCCTAAATCGTTTTGGGTGATATAGGTGTGGACTTGTAATGACCACTGGCCCTCGTTCCACGTAATATAACGCTGACCGGCACCTGAACCGAGGTAACCGGTGATCTGATGGCCTAAATCGACGGTTGGTAGCCCCTTATCATCTGAAGCATTGCGGTGACCAATGGCTTGGGTCGCCGCCTGACTAGAGGCGTAGGTCTTCTTATTCACCGTCGCATACGGCGTTTCTTTGGCGACGGCTTGGCTATTAAACGCTTGCGCGGTTTGACCAACGCTGTAGCTGACCGTGTAGTTCGCTTGGCTGCCTTGGTAGCGGACGTTTAGCTGCTGACTGCCACTGGTCAGGCCGTCAGTCTGTGGCAACAGAACGTTCCCCAATGCTTTGGTGAGTTGCTGATTAAGTGTGGCTAACCGGGTCGTGCCATTTGTCGTCGTTGCGGCCGCCTTCGACTTAGATTTAGCGGCCGCTTTTTTGGACTGCTTGATACTGGCCTTCTTCGAAACGGTCGTGGTCTTGCGTGCTGATGACGACGAGGCGTCACTTTTGGTCGTGGACTGATTCGTACTACAGCCGACTAATAGGAGTGCAAGTGGTAGGATGAATAATGATTTAAAACGCATGTGAATCCCTCCCCAATAATGATTCACAACTGGACCGCTTGCCTAAGTCGGCAACGGTGTCCAAGTCGATTGACTTAATTATAGAATAACTAGCCACTTAATGCGCGCCGTTCGCACTCCAAAAAACACCGCTAAGCAGTCCAATTAACGTAATTAACGTTATTGTCCTGATTAGCGGTGTCTTCTGATTTAAATTAATTTTCTGATTGTACCCGGTGCATCCCCCGTTCAATCACGAGTAGCGCCACGAACCAAACGACTGACCCGATGACTGCCCAGCGGTTGACGGTATCAAAACACAAGATAACGGTGACGGCAATAAAAAAGACTAGTGTCGCCACGTTAGACAGTGGGAATAATGGTAATTTGAACGGATTGTTTGCACTGTCCGCGGTCCGTTTGTAGAGCAAGTGACACACAAGTAACGCACACCAGACAATGATAAAGTTGGTGGTTGCGACGTTTGAGATCAACGTGAAGACTGTACTTGGAATCACGTAGTTAAGATTTAACTCTAGGTTTTTGATAGTTGGCGTTAGCCTTCTAATACAAATAATCCCCATCAAAATGGGGATTAAATCTACCCTTGACACTTGTCAAGGGTGTAAGTGCGCATTGACCTCGTCTCACTCGGTCTGCTGATAACCATAAAATCAATTTTTGCCGTTGTTGAATGGAATGTATTCTTAATTCAATTTATGCTTACACTTAACTGAGCTTGTTATGCTTTAAATGCTAAAAATTGTTGTATATCCCGCTGCTTTCAACCAAATTTTTTTAATTGCTTTATGCAGAGAATCTTCATAAACTTGGCAACAAAATTTGAATAACTAACTGTAAGAGCTGCGTATCTAAACTGAAGTCATTATTTTAATGTTAGGAGTAATTAAGATGGACGAAAAAAAAAGTACTAAGAACCTGTTTAAAATCTGGACAATTTGATATGATAGTTCAAAAAAGGATGATAACTTATGAACTACCCCAGCAATCCCTCACGGCACCAATTTGAACTAATTCGGCCCGATTTAGAAGCAGCTCGGCAATCCACTAGGCCTCGCAAATATGACCTTTATGATTTATTTTGTGCTGTCGCGTATGTTTTAAAAACCGGTTGTCAATGGCGACAGTTACCGGCTGATTTTCCTAACTGGCAATCAGTCTATTACTACTATCGCGTATGGTCTGAGGAACAAATTATTGATGAACCTTCTATTTTGGATAAATGTTTAAAAAAATTATCTTTACCCTACGGGAAAAACAATCACGCTCGGCTAAAACATCTTTCATAATTATTGATGCCCAAAGCGTTAAAAATACCGATACGGCGGAGCATCACGGTTATGACGGTGGCAAACGTATATCTGGCATCAAACGGCACTTAGCTGTTGATATTAACGGCTTACCTCAAGCAATTCATATAACGACAGCTAATGTTTCGGATCGTGATGGGGCCAGTGCTATGTTAGCCCTCAACTATGATCATTTAAGACAAGTTAAGTCAGTTTTGGTAGATGGCGGCTACACAGGTTCCAATTTTGCAGCTGACGTTTACACTAATTTAAAAGCCACCGTGCAGGTGGCTAAACGCAATGAGCTTCATAAATTTGAAGTATTACCGCAACGCTGGATTATTGAACGATCTTTCAGTTGGTTAGATAAATGTCGCCGTCTCTGGAAAAATTGTGAACGTCAACTTAACACTAGTCGTCAAATGGTCATTTTAGCTTTTTTAGTATTGCTGCTCAAGAGATTTTAAACAGGTTCTAAAACCCATTGATGAAATGCTTGCTGATCCATGGCAAGTTGATATTCAAGAATTGTTTGAAGCTTCTGTCAATGAACCTGATGAGATCAAGAGGAATTTTTATGATTCCTTATACACTTATGTTTTGCAAAAAAGGCAAGAAAATATTAGTAATCGCCCAGGTTTCGTCATTTAGTCCTCTAAGAGCCTGCTGAGGGCTTTTTATTTTTCCTTTGGTATAAATATATATAAACAGTCTTAAAACCGCTGAGAACAAAAAATAAGGCCCTTAAAAACGAATATAGCAGTTAAAGTCTTGTTAAGATTTAAAAACTTTGATTATTCACTCGTATTAATGTGGTTTGTCACACCTTCACAGCACGAACGAAGTGAGGTGCAAGGAGCATAGCGAAAGTTTAATGTGAGCTGGTTTTGGCTCATTCCTTTGTGTTTTTTGTTTCTAGATTTTAATCTCGTACAGCGGTGCCTCTTTTATACCTCTTTTATAAACCTCTTTTAAACCTCTTTTAGACACCTCTTGATCCTTACTCTCGCAATGCTTACAGAAGTTTATCAAGTACCTTTTGTCTGTTTATCAAGTACCTTTTGTCTGTTTATCAAGTACCTTTTGTCTGTTTATCAAGTACCTTTTGTCTGTTTATCAAGTACCTTTATAAATTCTGTACTTGATAAAAAGGTACTTTTATTTTAATATGCTTTTGAGGTGATAATCATGTCTAATGAGTTAGTTAAGTATGACCCTGAGTTGAATACTATTCCCTTGAGAAAATTTACCCCAGTTGAAATGAATTTATTTTTTTCAATTATTTCTCGTATGCGAGATCAAGGTAATAAAACTGTCCGTTTTTCTTTTGACCAATTAAAAGAACTTAGCAACTATAAGCCAACTGCGAATAAAAGATTTATTGATGATATTGAAAATACATACCAAAAGATCCTCAGCCTTAGGTTTGGCCGTAGAAGCAAGAGTGGCTTAAATCGTGAATTTTTTGTTATGTTTACTGAATTTGAAATTAAAGGTGAAGCTGAAGAACCTTATGTTGATATTCAGATTTATCCCAAAGCATTGCACTTGCTAAACGATTTAGAAAGTTGGGTTCGTTATGCCCTAACAGAATTTAGAAATTTAAAAAGCAGTTACGCTAAAACAATGTTTCGTCTAATTAAGCAATTTCGAACTACTGGCTATTCTTATTTCTCTAAAAAAGATTTTTTTGAATTGCTTGATATACCTAAAAGTTATTGGAATAGTCCTTCAAATGTTGACAAAAAGGTTATTAAGCCAATTAGAGAAGAATTAACCCCGCTTTTTAGAGGGCTAACGATTAGAAAAAAATATGGTAAAGGCAGAGGAAAACCAGTGATTGGGTATTCTTTTACTTGGAAGCCTGAAAAGAAAGACGCTAACGACTTCTCACAAGGTCAATTTCAAGATGAACGTCAAAAACTCTTTAATATTCAGCATAATGGTGAATTAACAGAACAGGAAAAATGGCGTGCCATTGATAAAGTTAAGGGGTTAACTCTAGGTTCTACTGAGAAACAAGCATTGTCTGATAAACAAGCCGAACATGATAAAAAAATAAGAGATCAAGCACGAAAAGAAGCACTTGCTGAACTCCGAAAGGGGTTTGGAAATCACACCTAAAACTATTAGAGAACTTGCTACAGTTGCCATCACATTTTCTATGTGGTGGTTTTTTATTTGTTTCATGACATCCCTTGTATGCCTTGATACATATAACATTATATGGATATTATTGAACCGCTTAATAGGAGCGCTCTCTCAAACACTCCAGGTCTAAAAAACTCACTTGCCACTTTTGGCGTGCCAGATTTTAGATATTTAATAATTCTGCTTTTAAATACCAGAGGGGGTGTTGATTTTACACTTCTTTTTAGATATTTAAGAGTTATGCTTCTTGTTGTTCAGCAATCAACCTGGCAGAACGATTCGTTCACTCAATTCATTTTCATCATCATCATGATCTGTTTATGTTTATGTTTTAGTGTATTTAATGCTATACAAGTGTCTACACGACTGTCTACACTATATGTAGACAAGAATTGAATTGCTTCACATTTTTTTGGTCTGCAGTACTGATTTGGTACTTCAGCTTATCGTCATCATCTACATGATCTCTGACAGCCTTAGCAGCTGGTAACTTTCTAGGAGGTTCAGTCGGGAATCGCGACGGTGCTTTTGTCTTCACCAACACGACATTGCCACTTTTGGCAACGGTATAAATTCCCGATCCAATGTCATTGCATGATCTGTTTATGGTTTACCTACAGAGGAGTTTTGGACAATTTTGTCTAAAACTGAATAATCAACATTTCCGTTAAATCCGCTCTCGCTTAAAACGATAGCGAAATTACCAGTTTTTAAACCGATAAGATCAATACCTTTCTTAAACCTTTTGAGGTTCAGTGATAAAATCTCCCTTCGACACTTGTGCCGAAAGATATTTACTAACTCTTTGCCATCTGGCCACGACATTGCCAAAAGTGGCAACGGTATAAATTCCTACATGGCTTTTCGCCAAAAACGGCGTAAAGTCCTCAATCTCTTCAAAGCAATAATTATTAAACTTTTAAGGTTCAATGATGAAATAACCCGTGCCCACTTTTGGGCACGACAAATATTTGAATGTATGTATCTTTGTAAAATAGGACTGCGCAATTTTGAGCAAGGTTGCATACTATTTCGTCGGGAATCACGACGGTACTTTTATCGTCATCATCAATATAAGCGCCACTTTTGGCGCTATCGAGGGGGTATCAATTCGTTACTCCCTCACATCTTCGACCGTGCCCACTTTTTGGTACGGCAAACATTTTGCTAAT
The DNA here is from genome assembly GCA_021383565.1 of Levilactobacillus brevis. Lineage (NCBI taxonomy): Bacteria > Bacillati > Bacillota > Bacilli > Lactobacillales > Lactobacillaceae > Levilactobacillus > Levilactobacillus brevis. Next base: position 5,914 of record CP079702.1, read on the forward strand.
TTGAGAATGAGCGTAAATAGGTCTGCCCACTTTTCGGCTAACCCCAATTTTTAATCATGACAGCATATGACAGCATGGCAATAATTAAAAATACTTATTTACCAGTATTTTCGGGGTGCAACCGTATGCAAAATAGGTCTGCGCAATTTTGCGCAGATGTTTTTAGTAAGGTTGCATACTATTTTGAAACCTTATCCACCAAATTGACGGGTATGAAATTATTGAGTTCTGCCGTATCTGTTTCGAGGTGTAGTTGTAACTACACCCAAACATTTTTTCACGGTCGAATTTTCGACAATGAGTCCCGTTATGATTGATTAATGTAATTAATCACAGACATAATAAAAACGCCCCAAATCTTATTTATTTAAGACGTGAGGCGTTTATTCAATACGGCTTGTTATTAATTCTTTTTAATACCCGACAAATCTGCCCTTAATTTCATAAAGAATGGAATTTTTTCTTTTTAGGAGCTCCCACATCTACCATTAGCAAACTATACGCGTTTTAAATCATTGTCTGTATAACTATAATCGTTAAGATCGTATATGCCTTGAAACATTTCAGCAAAATGTAATAGCGAACGATTCTTATAAACATTAAACATAGATTGTTCATATCTTGTTAATTCCATAGTAACCGCATTACTCTGACCCAATAAATAACGATTCTTGAGGATAATCTTATATATTCTTGGACTTTTGTTTATGATGTCATACGTTTCCTTTACGTACTCTTGGGCTTGTATGCTACTTATTATGTTATTTTCTTGTGTATTAACATTGCTATGGCTGGAAACTGAATCAAATTGAGGAGATTGTAAACTAGATAAATTCGGGTCTAGAATTTTTGGTGTTGGAAAGTATTTCCATTCCAAAAGTACTAGGCCCTTTTTGATAACAAAAAAAGGCATCTAAGCCTCCCTAGTGCTATGCTTTAAGCGACGAAACTCAAGATAAGCGGGGGTAGGAATAGATGTCTCAACTAGATAATACACTTAAATTACTGGGAAACAATTGGTCTAGCTATTCAATCCCTGATTTATCGGTAAATATACTTTGTGAAATTCTCTTGGTTTATTCCTAGAACATTCGCTTAAATTCAGTAATTTTCTTTATATTTGATATTTGTCTTGATGGGTTACGGTTTTCCATTCAGTTTAGAGGGAGTGACGTTTTGAGCGCAGAATTGTTCCCTGGAAACAGCTATTTGGAATAACTGAACCAGAGTGCAATCCTACGCTAAGGTTTCCCCTTAGTTCGTCGGTCGTTAACGCCCGTCGCTTGTCTGTACAATTGCGGTATTGCTACCACCACTCATTATAAACCTACGTTTTCGGTTTAACCTACTAAAAAACGCCCTAGTAGGCGTTGGCAATACGTATTTATGTTTGTTCGATCACCAACTAATCAGTGGCACCAAGCCGAAGCTTCGTTTTACCACCCGCGCCGTTAATGGTCGCGCTCACCATTCACCACCCAGCCGTACAGATGACCTTGTTGTGGTATAGCCAGACTTATTGAAGTCGCCCTGGCAAACGTGTCCCCTTGGATTTAGACCCCAGCTTGTCCCCTAGGGCTTTAAAAATCGCACCGGCCATGATATAATAATAACTAAATTAAATTTATCTTTGTGGCGCTCACCGATTCCAGTCAGTGGGTGTTTTTTTATGTTCTATTTTATGTAACCAATATTACTCGTTGTTTGGTGATAAATCAACATTTCTTTTTATGTATCCTTGTATCTAAGTATCCTTGTATCTAAGTATATTAGGATACTTGCAGTCAATCTTAATTTAACGGCTTTTGAGAAGAAATGTATCCTTGTATCCTTGTATCCAAGTATCTTTGTATGTTATCATCCTTGTATCCAAGTATCCTTGTATATTAGGATACTTAATTGGAGGTCAGTATAATGGGTAAAGTAATTACTTTTGGAAATTTTAAAGGTGGCACCGGTAAAACAACAAATGCCACGCTTGCATGCCTGGCACTAGCTCGTGCTGGTAAAAAAACGCTATTAATTGATTTCGATCCTCAAGCAAACGCTACAGATATTTACTTTAAAACCGCGGCTAATTTAGGCCACGATGATATTAAATTTAATCAAACCTTGCTTGCATCAATCCAAGAAGAGGACTTATCAAGATCGTTGGTTACTTTGGATAAAAACATTGACTTTATTCCATCAAGCGCAGATTTTTCATTGTACCCACGGATTATGGAAAAAAAGTTTAAAAATAATTATAAAGATAGAGTTACATATTTTAGCAAGCTACTTGCTTCACTAAAAGAAAAATATGATTTTGTGGTATTTGATTTGCCACCGACTATTTCCTTAATTTCTGATAGCGCCTTATACGCTTCAGATTGGGTTCTGATTATCCTTCAAACTCAAGAGCACAGTCTTCAGGGTGCCGAATCGTTTCTAAAATATATACAGGAACAGGTAATCGATGAATACGAAGCACCTAGTTTGAATTTACTCGGTATACTTCCTGTGCTATTAAAGAATGGGGCGCCTGTTGATCACAGCACATTAGAAGTAGCAGAAGAAGAATTTGGGAAAGAAAACATGTTAAAAACCCTAATTCGTAATATGGAAAGAATCAAAAGATATTCAATCAGAGGTGTATTTCTAAAAGATCAGTTCGATAAAAAAATAATTAGATTATACGATTCTGTGGCACAAGAAATTATTGAAAGGGCGGACTAGCATGGTGGAACTTTTACACAATCCTAACTCAAATAAAAGCAAAATAATTCCTAGAAAATCGGCGCCCCAGCCCCAAAAAGAAATTTCCATATCTTCTCTAAACGAATCAAACAAAACGAAGTCTAAACAAATAGATGGTGTTACTTTTGATACTACGCTCAGAATTGACAATCATCTAAAAAACTTTATGAAAGCTATGGTAATTTTAGGGTATAGCTCAACTCAACAAAACGGATTAGCCCAATTACAAAAAACTTTTTTTGAATCGTTAACTGAGTCTGAACAAAATACGCTTACGACTCAAATACAGACTTTGGAAACCGGCGATGCTAACAAAGTAAAAAGTAAATAATCACGTGCTCTCAGACGACACGTTCACCTTTTAGATGTATACTTGTCCGTTTAAATTAAGCAGAATGCACACAAAAAAGTCCTCTATTATGCGGAATAGAGGGCTTTTCTGAAATCATTACATACAGGCTTTGCTTAGGAGCGTTGCTTGTGTCCATTTAGGACATACACAATCATATAACAATCAATGCTGTCACTTAACTTACTCAAAAAATCCACCCACCTCGTGATGAGATGAGTGGATTTTTGGTTGTGTGGTAGATTGTAAAATTAATCCGAATGCTGTTCGGATTAATTATAGAATTTGCCAATTTCAAAAATGTAAGCGCTTGATTTTAGTGTCGAAAGAGAATAGACTTTAACTACATTGTTAAAAATTAAATTTTGCACCATATTCTAGTAGGAGGCATTTTTATGATTACCAAACACACCAAAGCAACTACAATTTCTGCCGGCACTGCACTTCTCAAAGTGCTAGAAGCATGGCAAGTTGATCACTTATATGGGATTCCTGGTGGCTCTATTAATTCGGTTATGGATGCTCTTGAGGCCGAAAAAAGCCAGCTGCAGTACATCCAAGTTCGTCATGAGGAAGTCGGCGCGATGGCAGCTGCAGCCGATGCCAAACTTACAGGAAAAATCGGCGTTTGCTTTGGGTCAGCAGGCCCTGGCGGAACTCATTTATTAAATGGTTTGTACGATGCCCGAGAAGACCATGTTCCAGTATTAGCATTGATTGGTCAATTTGGAACCTCCGGTATGAATATGGATACTTTTCAGGAAATGAACGAGAATCCCATTTATGCCGACGTCGCCATTTATAATGTTACTGCGGTAAATGCCAACACACTTCCCCATGTAATTGACGAGGCAATTCGCCGGGCGTATGCGCACCAAGGCGTTGCAGTCGTTCAAATACCTGTTGATTTACCTTGGCAACTAATTAAGGCTGAAGATTGGTACTCCTCAGCCAATAGTTACCAAAAACCCCTTCTGCCTCAGCCCAACCCTGAAAAAATAAAACAAGTGGTTGACATACTTCAAACGGCCAAACGACCACTAATCTATTACGGAATTGGCACGCGGGGTGCTGGAAAAGAACTACAAGCATTAAGTCAACAACTAAAGATTCCATTAATCAGCACCTATCCGGCCAAGGGCATTGTCCCCGACGATTACGTGGCTTACCTGGGATCAGCCAACAGAGTGGCGCAAAAACCAGCCAATGAGGCGCTAGCACAAGCTGATACAGTCTTATTTATCGGCAATAATTATCCTTTTGCTGAGGTCTCTAAAGCTTTTAAGAATACATCTAAATTCCTCCAAATCGATATTGATCCGGCAAAATTGGGTAAACGGCACAAAACAAACGTCGCTGTCCTCGCTGATGCCAAATTAGCATTAGCAGCTATTTTACAACAGATTAATGAACGTGATGCAACTCCTTGGTGGCAAGCAAACCTAGCCAACAATAAAAATTGGCGGCAATATCTGGCTAGTTTAGAGAACAAAACAGATGGGCCCTTGCAAGCATACCAAGTATTAAAGGCAGTCAACCAGGTCGCTGACCCCGATGCAGTTTTTTCGATTGACGTTGGTGACATCAATCTAAACGCTAATCGTCATCTGAAGCTGACTCCGAAAAACCAACATATTACGTCAAACTTGTTTGCAACAATGGGCGTAGGAATTCCTGGCGCAATTGCAGCGAAGCTGAATTATCCTTCAAGGCAGGTTTTTAATCTAGCGGGTGATGGAGGAGCAGCCATGACGATGCAAGACCTAGCAACCCAGGTTCAGTACCGTTTGCCAATTATTAACGTTGTCTTTACCAACCATCAATATGGATTCATTAAAGATGAGCAGGAAGATACAAATAAAAATGACTTTATCGGGGTAGAGTTTAATGACATTGATTTTAGTAAAATCGCATCTGGCGTGCACATGAAAGCATTTCGAATTGATAGAATCGATCAACTAACTGACACCTTCAATCAGGCAAGAGATCTTGCCAAAACAGAACCGGTTTTAATTGATGCTGTCATTACCGGGGAGCGACCATTACCCGCTGAAAAGTTGCGGTTGGATTCGTCGGTTTATCCAATAAATGAAGTTCAAGCATTCAAACAACGCTACGCTGCAGAAGACTTACACCCCCTCGCAACATATTTGGCTAAGTATGGACTAACTGATGCACAAAACGAAGTTGGACAAGGTGGCTTCTAGATTAATCGTTTTGGGGTGTAGTTTTCTGAGTATTCTAAACTGATTATTTACTGATTGGAGGTATTAATGTGACTAGAAAAGTTGTGATTGTTGGTGCTTCACATGGTGGTCACCAAGCAATTATTGAACTACTTAATAGATATGACGATATTGACATTACCTTGTTTGAAGCTGGCGATTTTATTTCCTTTATGTCTTGCGGAATGGAACTTTACCTGGAAAATGACGTTACGTCTGTCCATGACGTCCGTAATTTTCGTCCAGCCAGCTTTCCACAAGCAAACGTGCACATTCTAGATAATCATTTGGTAACTAAAATTAATCAGAGTCGACAAACTGTCTCAGTAAAAAATCTTAAAAGTAATCAGGACACCGAAGTTAGCTATGATAAGCTGATTCTCAGTTCGGGGGTGACCCCCAATGCATTGGCCGTTCCCGGTGCGGATCTAGAGAATGTGTTCCTGATGCGGGGCTATGATTGGGCGACGAAAATCAAGGCTAAGCTAGCTGATGATAACATTAAAAATGTAACAATTGTCGGAGCCGGATACATTGGTATCGAGGCCGCTGAAGCTGCCGCCAAGGCAGGCAAACAGGTTACTTTATTAGACGTTATCAGCCGTCCTTTGGGTACCTATCTAGATGCCGAATTAACTGATATTTTAAGTAATGAACTGGCGACAAGAGGAGTTAAAGTTCACACAAATATCGAAATTTCGGAATTCTGTGGTCGCAACGGACAAGTGGAGTGGGTCAAGAGTAAGCAGGACAATTTTCCAAGCGACTTGGTTATTCAAGCTACCGGGGTTAAAGCCAATACCAACTGGCTAAGAGGAACTGTTGATCTTGATGAACGTGGCTGGATCAAAAATGACCCCTATTTGCGAACAAATTTGTCGAATGTTTACGCGCTCGGCGATGCGACCTTGGCCTACTCGGTGGCTGCCGATAAGAAAATGCCAATCGCCTTAGCAACAGTGGCCCGTCGTGAGGCGCGGTATATCGTTAAGCATTTGTTTGAAAAAATACCCACTACGCCCTTTTCTGGTGTCGTTGGCTCCTCTGCTTTGAGTGTTTTCAGTTACAACTTTGCTCAAAGTGGATTAAACAGTTTCACTGCGCATCGTGCGGGCATCAACGTTAACAGTTCCTATTATGAAGATAATCTGCGGCCGGCTTTTATACCAAAAGACAAGGGAAATACAAAAGCTTATACAAAGCTTTTCTTCCAACCTTTTGATCATCGCCTAGTCGGTGGAGCAGTGCTATCAAAGCATGACATCACAGCGCAGGGGAATGTGTTGGCTTTGGCCATTCAATACCGGCTAACCTTAGAGGACCTAGCTGAAGCAGATTTCTTTTTCCAACCTGGGTTTGATCGGCAATGGAGTTTATTGAATTTGGCTGCTCAACATGCGCTAGGTGAAAGTGAGTTTACTAAGAAATAAAGCGGCTTCCCTTTTTTGATAGATAATACGATAAATATAAAAAAGACAGGTTAAAGGCAATGACTCAAGAAAATTATTGCTCTTAACCTGTCTTTTTAATAATTTAATGTATCCAAAGTTCCAAATAACACATTTATTTATAGCTTTGTAAGGTAGATTGCAAATTTAATCCGAATTTTTGGACAAATTTGTCAGCATAACCTGATACGGTGTTTGCCAATCGAGTATTTTAAGCGGTCGCTGGTTAATTTGGAGTAACGTCGTCGTTAAATCTTGAGCACTAATGTGCTCAAAACGAGTCCCCTTAGGATAAAAATAACGTAAATTCCGATTAAAGCGTTCATTACTACCACGTTCAGCTGGCGTATAAGCATGGCAGTAATAGGTCTTAATACCATATTGTGATTCAAGTGATACTAGCCCACTAAACTCAGTGCCACGGTCCACAGTAAAGCTGTGCACCGGACCATTAAAAGTGGTTAGGAACTTAGTTAGTGCTTCATTAACAGTTGCTGTCGTCCGATCTTTTAACCGGTATGCCCACGAGGACCAACGACTGTATCTAGTTCAAAATCGCCGATGCGATTACGTTGATTAATCATCATGGGACGCTGTTCAATTGATCGCCCCAAAGATTGATTATATTTGGATCGTTGGTCAACGTTACGCCGTTGGCGTACGCCATGTTCAGGTAGATCATTCAAGGAGAAACCAATTCTCCCCTGATTTAGCCAATTATAAATAGATTTAGTAGCTAGTTTAAATTCGTGAGCAATCATTCCTGGTGACCAGCTTAGATGTAAATGGTTGAGAATTGTTTGCTTTAACTCATCGCTCAGCTTAGTTTTCCGACCACATCGTGATCGCTTGTATTCGGCATCTGTTTGTGCTAATTCAGCCTGATAAGGTTGACATCGAGATAATTCATAAGAAATTGTTGACGGTGATCGGTTCAGCCGAATGCCCATTTGGATATTGGACAGCCCTAGTTCACAAAGGGTTTCGATTTTAATTCGTTCGGAATAGGTTATACTAGACAAAAGATCAGCTCCTAAAAGATGGGTTTGTGGTAAACACCATTTTAAAGGAAGCTGATCTTTTTTGTCCGAACAGCGTTCGGATTAATTTTACAATCTACCAAAATAGGAAATAATTTAAAATATCCTTTTTCATGATCTTTCACCTGTCTTAGATTTTAGAAGTATCACTTGGTTTCTCAATTAACTTAAACCGTCGCTGCTGCGTGCGTTTACTAATCCCCGTCTTTCGTTCAATCATCTTGTAGGTCATGCCTTGTTTTCGCAGCTCATAAGCAAATCTGATTTGTTCATCAGAATAAGTTTTCGGTCGCCCTTCCCGAAACAACGGATCATGTTGCTTGGCATACAATTTACCTTCTTGTGTGCGCGTGACAATCATATCGCGTTCAAACTGCGCAAAGGCGCTAAATATTGTAAAGACTAATTGGCCAGTCGGCGTATTGTCAATTAAGCCCATATTCAAAATGTTAACTTTGACATTTTCTTTAAACAACTCTTGGATAATGGCTAAGGCCTCGCGTGTGTTCCGCGCAAACCGATCCAACTTAGTGACAATCAAAGTATCGCCTGTTTTTAGAACGCGCAACAGTTTTTGAAACTCCGGTCGTTCGGTAGTTGTGCCGGTAAACTTTTCTTGAAAGATTTTTTCTGCTCCTGCCAATTTTAGTAACTCAATTTGATTTGCTAATTTTTGATCAGTGGTACTGACCCGCGCATAGCCATATTTCATCTTTTTATCTCCTTACTTATGTCCTTAAGTAATGACACGGTTCTAACCCTTTAATTATACAGCATCAAAAAAGAGGCCACAACTGTTAAGTTGTGACCTAGTTTGTGCCATTTAAACACTTTAATTATCACATATTCAAAACGTCAAAAAATTTGTATCTAAATATATCTAAGCTTTTTTAATGGTGAGAAACTTTGCGACTTGCAACGCTCAATTAATTACTTGGGTATACAAAATGATTATTGTCACGAGCCAAAAATAATCTTAATGTTTAAGTTTGCTTCACTTCAACAAAAGACCGGTCTGCCAAAACCGGTTCTGGTGCAAAAGTTTTCAGGTAAACTTATTTTGAGTATAATTAGCCTAAAAAGCGAGGTAGCTATGACGAATTGTCAAATCAAGCGCAACTTTGTCCCGAAGAAAACTTCAAATGGACTCTTCCAGCCTAAGACCTTACGTGGTCGGTGATTTAAATCCCTGACAAACTTGTCGATATCTTGATCAGTCAGTTGGTCTAGGTCGGTTCCTTTGGGGAAATACTCACGGATAAGTCCGTTGGTATTCTCATTGGTTCCCCGTTGCTGAGGCGCATGAGGATCTGGGAAATAGACTGGGATACTTAGCTCTTGACTAACTTCGCGGTATCCTGCGAATTCAGTTCCACGATCCGGCGTAAGCGTCCGAACTCGTTTGGGCGTCACGGTATGCAAGAGGTCAATCATCGCTTGTGTGACGTTCTTGGCGTTTACTTTGGGAACCCGCTGAGATAATAAATACCGAGATTTGCGGTCCACCAAGGTTACCAGGGCCGAACGCCCGGTTTTACCGCGAACGGTATCACTTTCCCAATGACCAAACCAGCTTCGATTCTCACTTGAAACAGGTCGTTCATGAACGGAAGGGACGTCGTTAAATCGTCCCCGACGTTCCTTAATGGTTCCCTTGACCTTTCGGGTTTTACCACGGTGACGGAGCTTACGGGCAAAGCCACGAGCCTCGTGATTCTTACGTTTGATGCCTAAATTATCACGTTCAATCCCACGATAAATGGTGTTATAACTGACATGCCATTCACTGTTTTCGTGGACTAAACGACCGGAAATTTGTTCCGGGGACCACTGACGTTGAACAATACAGTGAAGAACAAAATCCCGTAACTTCAAATCAGTTAGAAGCCTAGGACGTTGGCTTTTTAGCCGCCGTCCCTGATAGTTCTCTTGGGCTTTGACGGCCGAGTATGCCTTACGACCACCATTGCGCTTGATTTCGCGCGATACGGTGGCTTTGGAACACCCAATTTTCTCCGCAATAACTTGATAGGTGTCGTTTAAAGTGACGCCCAACAGTATGCATTCTCGGTCTTTTAAGGTAAGATGGTTGTACGGACTCATAGCCTAGGATCTCCTTTAGATGATTGTTGTGGTGACTTCATTTTATAGGACTCAGGCTATGAGTTCTTTTTTATTTTTTTCTTACTTGTTGCACTTCAATTGTAAATTCGTCATGATGAAAAATTATTTTAAAGGGCGGCATTTCCAGAAAGACATTATTTTGGTAGCCGTCGGCTACTATCTTCGCTTCAGTTTAAGCTATCGGGATCTTGTTGAAATTTTGCGTGATCGGGGAATTGCGGTCCACCATACGACAATTATGCGTTGGGTTCATCACTATGGTCCAATCTTTAAATTGTTGTGGCGAAAGCAGCAACATGCCACTAGTCAGAGCTGGCGAATGGATGAAACCTATCTTAAAATTAAAGGGCGCTGGTATTACTTTTATCGAGCCATTGACAATCATGGATTAACATTAGACTTTGAATTGCGTCGTCATCGAGATTACCAATCCGCTTACCACTTCTTGAAACGGTTATTGACGACCTACGGTCGCCCAGATTGTTTGGTAACCGATCAGTATGGAGCAACTTTAAAAGCGATTAAGCAAGTAATTAAAAATGGATTATTGGCGAAAGGAAATCACCAGTGCTCTAAGTATCGAAATAATCTGATCGAGCAAGATCATCGGCTGATTAAACATGTGTTAGTTAAATCTAGCGGGTTTCAATCTATGCGCACCGCCAGTAAAACTTTAAGTGGTATTGAAGTCATGCATCAGCTACATAAAATAAGCCAAAGAGCAATTAACCTCTTTAGTTTTTCAGCGTTACAATCATTAACCGAATTATTAGCAAACTAGCCCGCAAATGATTATCAAACAGGGTTAAATCGCTCCTTTTATTATTTTTGCACCAGAGCCCCTGCTAATATACATAATAAAAAGATATCGGTAAAGAGACCCCCCTGAGTCAGAGTAAATTCAGACTCAGGGGGGTTACTATATCAAGCTAATATTATAGCAGTATCTAAGTAGTGCGTCATACATACATGTACTAGTGTCAATAGAGCAGCTAGCTTACTCAGAAGCCGCTTCGGTAACTAATACAGGAACTTCTGCGTGTTGCACAACGTACTTTGTCACAGAGCCAACAATGAGCTTCTCTAACGCGCTCTTTCCAGACTTTCCAAGTACGATTAGATCGATTTCTTCCTTCTCTGGAAGATTAGTAGCAATTTCATCATTTACTGTACCAGAAACAATGGCGTACTTTACTAGAATATTAGTACCAGCTAGTTCTTTTTTTGCCTCATCAATAACATGCGCTGCCTCTTCGCGAACGTCCAACTCAACTTGGACCGGAACAATGCCACCAACTGGAGGTACACCGGCTGGTATATCAACACTAGGGTCAATTATAGTGGTTACAAAAAGAGTAGCAGAAAACATCTGTGCCATCTCTTTAGCATATGCTAATGCCTTGAATGAATCTTTACTTCCGTCTAGTGGAACTAGGATGTTCTTGAACATAATTACTACCTCCAACCATATAGGATTTAGTGGTTATACAATCTACTAGCACTAATTTTATTTAAAACTATACTACCATTGTATGATAACAGAGCATATCAGACAACTTTGATGTTATGCATATTTTTTGACTATTTTCATAGTCGTGATTTACCTTAAGAGATAGTTAGCCCTGACAACATTAAACGGTAGGAGATGTAATTGTGGACAAAGCAAGTACAATATCTAATAATCACTTTATCACAGTAGATTGTAAAATTAATCCGAACAGCGTTCGGATTAATTTTACAATCTACCTCTTAACCTTTATTCGCAACCGCGATCGGGCTACTTTACAACAATTAGTTATGAACTACCGTCCCAATGGTACTGAAATGGATACCGTCATAAGGACCATTCAAAAGAACTACTTAGGGATCAGGAACGCTTGTCTCTATGACTACTCTAATGGGCCGTTAGAGGGGATCAATCGCAAGATCAAAGAACTTAAACGTAGCTGTTACGGTTTCAGTAACTTAAGGCATTTCTTTATCCGCATCAAATTGATCAATGCCTAAAATAAAAAATTTAGGTCAACACTGTGGGAGGCAGGTGCGGGCCCGTTTCGCTACGCTTCGGACCCGCACCTGCCTCCCAACCCAAACACTTTAATCTAGCTATGGCGGAAAAAAAAGAACCCTACCATAAGATAGAGTTCTATGGACCATCAACACTATTTGACAAAGTCCCGAAAAGATACCCCCTTTACATTTGCAGGGTATCTTTTCAAGACTCATATTTTTAAATAGCTAGGCTACCATTATCAATTACTAATTCTGTTCCGGTAATTGTCTTAGCTTTGTCACTCGCCAAGAATAAAATACCATTGATAATATCCTCAACTTCAGAATAGTAAGGAGGTAATGGATCGTTAACAGCCAGGTTACGTTTCAGGATGATCCACTAATACTTTTTGCATCAACCTTATTTTTATTTGTTTTTTAAATCATCGATGGTATTAATATTCTTCATATACTTCGGCACAGCCAATCCAGTTTTAGCATGCTCCAGATTTTTCCTGACTTCAACATATTTACCCTTATATTTCTTAGCATATAACTTATGTGTCACAGGAAGTTCGACTGTAACTGTCGCATCCAATTTACCACTAGAGATCGCACTCCACATAATACCAACATCAAGCTGCTGCATCGTTGCGTCATACCCCTTTTGTTTCAAAAGAGTTGTGACTAGGGTAGTAGTAGCTATTTCATAGTCATATGGAGTATACCCGATCTTGATTTTCTTGCCTTTTCCATCAGGCACACCCTTTAGCCACTCTTTGACTTGCTTAGGATGGTCCTTAATAAACTCATCAACGGCCTTTTGTTTATTCATACCGTTGTTGATTTTCATCATTAATGGATTAGAAATTTTGATCGACCAATGGAAATTCTCTAAGAATTTATTGGCACCTGGATTATCTTGTTTAAATCCCTTTCGAGTAATAGTCCGCATTGATTCACCCTTGCCATAAGCATGTTTAGGATCATCTAGGAATTTCAGCGGATATTTGGCGAACATCCAGTGCGGCTGCCACCCTGTCACTACGATCGGCTCTTTATTTTTAATAGCCTTATCCAAGGTACTTACCATGGCAGCAGTAGAACTTGGCATAATTTGCCAATTTGCGCTTTTCAGATGGTACTTACTCAAAGCCGTTTCAGTACTATCAGTAATACCCGCACCAGCTTCGATCCCTGTGATCGTATAGTTGATCTGAGGCCCTAATTTTTTATGCGAATTATATTCGGGCGGCTTGGCACAGGCACTAACAACTACTGCCAAGCCTAACGTCGCGGCTGCTAATTTTAGATAACGGAGGATTTTCTTCTTCACTATGATCACCCCTTATCTGGATGTCTGGTTGAACGATTGTGTGATCCGATCCAAAATAATAGCGACGATAACCACCGCGATACCTGCAGCGAAACCTGCACCAGCATCGTTACGTCCAACAGCGAAGTAAACCTGCGTACCCAAACCAAGCGCACCGATCATCGATGCAATAACGACCATGGAAAGTCCGAGCATCATTGTCTGGTTGACACCGGACATGATCGTTGTCTTAGCCATCGGCAATTGCAGTCCGATCAGTTTTTGCCAGCTAGTCGAACCGAATGAATCGGCAGCTTCGATCAAGCCTTCTGGGACCTGACGGATACCCAAGCTGGTCATCCGTACTGTCGGCGGCATTGCGAAGATCACAGATGCCAAGACACCAGGGACCATCCCGATACCAAAGAAGGCCACAGCTGGGATCAGGTAAACAAAGGCCGGCAGAGTCTGCATGAAGTCCAGAATCGGTTTGATCACAACTTCAGCTTTATTACTCTTAGCCATCCAGATCCCCAGCGGGATGCCAATGATGATCGCGATCAAACTTGACGACAAGACCAAAGTCAGTGTCTGTGTCATATCACGCCAATATCCTAAGTTCCAGATCAATAAAAGACCCAAAACTTCAAAAATCATGAAGCCCAATTTCTTCTGGTCTTTCTTGACCCAATACGTTAAAGCCAAAATAACAATGATAAATAGCCATTCCGGCAATAAATCAAAGACCCATTGGATCGCGTCAATGATAGCCTGGAAAAAAGCCGTGATACTGTTGAAAAATCCTGTAAATTTACTTAGCCAATCAACACCAGCGTTGATCCAATCGGCTAATGGTAATGCTCCGATACCTTTCATTAAGCGCTCACCTCTTCCCCGGAAATAGCAGCCAAGACTGTCCCACGCAAGATAATACCCAGCAAATGATCATCATCATCGACCACGATATACGGGATCGGGGTCTTCGAAATATCATTGATCAGATCATTGATCGGTGTATCAGCATGAGTCTTGGGCACATCGGTCTTCAAAACGGACCGTAAATCTTTACTGTTTTTCTTGATCAGGTCTGAAACATCATGCGCGTCAGCAAAGCCGACGAACCTGTTTTCGTTATCAACCACATAGATCGAAGAAATATCATTTTCACGCATGCGGCGTAAAGCCACTCGCGGACCAGCTTTAGCAATGTTGACCACCTGTGCTTTAGCCATGACGCTGCTGGCTGTCAAGACTTGAGTCCGGTCAACGCCTTCAATAAAGCGTTCGACATAATCATTAGCCGGATGCGTCAAGATATCTTCAGGATCCCCGATCTGTTGAACTACACCATCACGCATGATCATGATTCGATCACCCAATTTCAAGGCTTCGTTTAAATCATGACCAATGAAAATAACTGTCTTATGCATTTTTTCTTGGATCTGTAACAAGAGATCCTGCATTTCTTTACGATACAGTGGATCCAAGGCAGAAAAGGCTTCGTCCATCAGTAAGATCTCGGCATCATTGGCAATTGCCCGTGCTAAACCGACCCGTTGCTGCATCCCACCAGATAACTGGTCGGGATATTGTTGATCGTAACCATTCAAACCAACTAGGTTCAAAGCATCCTTGGCCTTTTTTTCTTGCGTTTCCTGATCAACTTTTTTTAGTGCTAATCCATATTCCGCATTCTGCAGAACTGTCAAGTGTGGGAACAAAGCAAAATTCTGGAAAACCATTCCGAACTTATCCTGGCGTAGTTTACGCAAACCTTCTTTGTCTAGATCCATCACACTTTGGCCATCAACTTCGACATCTCCATCAGTCGAGTTGATCAAACGATTGATCATCCGGATCAGGGTTGATTTACCACTACCGGATAGACCCATGACAACAAAGATCTCTCCTTCATTAATTGAAAAATTAGCGTCACTGACACCAACTGTACAACCAGTTTGAGCAAGGATCTCCTCTTTGTTCTTACCTTGTTTAAGGAGTTCCTTAGCCTGAGAGATCTGTTTGCCAAATATTTTAGTTAAATGTTTGACTTTAACTTTTTCTGTCATTACATGCCTCCAATAACTCCGTGCTTTCTTATGCTGCGAAGTGCTTGGTGTAACTCATAAACAATTAAGAACCATCGGCTGAAAAATGTTTAGTACACCCTACACTGCCCTAGCAGTTGAAATTCGTCAGGGCAGCCTGATAACTGGCCTTTCTGCTCGAATAAAAAAGACTTGAACTGTCTACAGCTTGAACCTTCGTTATTATAGTGTATTGCCTAGCGTATACCTTACTGAATAAAATGAAAAACATGATACAAAAAGAGACCGATCGATGCTTTACTAGCTTTGATCGGCCACGCTGTAAAATAACTATAAAACGAACTTGTGGTCCAACATTACAAAAATGTTACAGCCGAATAATTAAGACTACCTTAACACATATTCATAACAAGTCCAAATTATATGTCTGGTCACTACCTATCTTAAGAACGTGTTTGGATACTTTGACATTCGATTTGATTTTAGTTAAATTAGATCAAAAACAGGAGTTTTTAATCCATGAAAAGCTTTGCACACCATTATAGTAGCGACATCTCTCGTGAACAATTTGAACTAATCCGGACAGATCTAGAAGGCATACGTAAGCGGACTAAGCCAAGAAAGGTTGATTTATATGATATCTTTTGTGCCCTGCTTTATACCTTGAAAAATGGGGGCGTTTGGCGCGATTTACCCAGTGATTTTCCTAAATGGGAAACCGTCTATTATTACTGGTTACTTTGGACTAAAACGCCATCTCCTGCTGGTATCACTCCTCTGGATAAGGTTTTAAAAAAATTGTCAGCCAACATCGGTTGGCTCAGAAGCATTCAGTTTATACATCGTTCATCATTCTAGATGCTCAAAGTGTCAAGAATACCGATCCTGCTGAAAGTAGCGGCTACGATGGTGGTAAAAAAGTGAGTGGGATTAAGCGCCATCTTGCTGTAGATATCAATGGGCTGCCGATGGCAGTCCATGTGACAACCGCCAATGTTTCTGAGCGTGATGGCGCCAATGCGCTACTGGCGTTAAACAAATCACAGTTTGACCTGGTTCAACGAGTAATGGCCGATGGTGGT